>DASTYH010000377.1:0-6369 GCA_035765075.1 Gemmatimonadales bacterium | reverse complement strand
ACTATGCCCGCCACCTCCGCCGCTCGCGCGCGGTCTGCCGGGAGCGGCGTGACGCGCTCCTGGCGGCGGTGAAGCGCCACGCGGATGGACTTCTCGAGATCGGCGAGGCCGATACGGGACTCCACACCGTGGCGTGGCTCCCTGGCGGCGCCGACGACCGGGCCGTCTCGGATGCCGCGGCGCGCCTGGGCGTCCATGCGGCGCCGCTCTCCGCCCACTACGCCGGGACGCCTTCGCGCCCCGGGCTCATCCTCGGCTACGCATCGCTCCTCCCCGAGGTGATCGACCGGGCCATGCAGCGCCTGGCGGCGGCCGCAAGTGGCGTGGTGCGGGGGGCCCGAAATGGCTCTGGCGGTGGCCAGCCGGCCGCCCCACCTTGAGGGCGAACGGATGGCCCCTACACCTCGGTGCCCGATGAAACGCCTGCTGCCTCCCATTCCGATCCTGATCCTCGCCGCCGGCGTCGGCGCGGCGCTCCCGGTCGGGGCGCGCTCGCCCGCATCGGCCGCCGGGCCGGCTGCCGCGGAAAAGGCGGTGATCGTCCTTGCCGGGGGGTGCTACTGGGGGGTCGAGGCGGTCTTCGAGCACGTAGCGGGGGTGCGGAAGGTCGTCTCGGGCTTTGCGACACCGGACGAGGAGCCCCTTCCCGGTCGCCCGGCTCCGCGCTACACGTCGCACGCGGAGGCCGTCCGCATCGAATACGATCCCGCGAAGATCAGCTACGAGCAGCTCCTCGAGATCTTCTTCGTGATCGCGCACGATCCGACCCAGCTCGACCGGCAGGGGCCGGACGTCGGCCCGCAGTACCGCTCGGTGCTCTTCGTCGCCGATTCGATGGAGGCCATTCGCGCCGGGCAGTATCTCGACTCGCTCCGGACGGCCGCGGGCCCGCGCCGCCCGATCACGACCGAGATCGTGCGCCTCCGCCGCTTCCGCATGGTCGGGGAATCACAGCAGGACTACGTGGCGAAGAACCCGCGCGCACCGTACGTCGTGGTGAACGACCTGCCGAAGCTCGAGAAGCTCGAGCGCCAGTATCCCTCACTCTTCCGCAGCTGACGGACGGGAGCCTCTCATGGATCGCGCCAGGCCGCTGAGCCCCCGCCGTGCCGTCCTCCTCGGCGGACTCGTCGTCGGCATTCTCGACGGGCTCTACGCCGTCATTGCCCTCTCGCTCCGTGGGCTGCGACCCCTGTCCGCCTTCCAGGCCATCGCCGGCGGCATCATGGGGCGTCCGGCGGCGCTCGCGGGCGGCATGCGCACCGTCCTCCTCGGGCTCGCGCTCCACTTCGTCATCGCCACGGGCGTGGTGCTCGTCTACTGGCTCGCGAGCCGGCGCCTCGAGATCCTGGTCCGCTACCCGATCCGCTCGGGCATCCTCTACGGCGCGCTGGTCTACCTCGTGATGTACGGAGTGGTCGTTCCCCTTTCCGCCATCGACCGGCCTCTGTTCACCATCAGTCCCTCCGCGGGCCCGATCCTCTGCCACCTCTTCCTGGTTGGGCTCCCGACCGCGCTCATCGTGCGGCTGGCCCATGCGCGGAGCACCGCTTCCCTCCACCCCGCATCGGTTCGCACGCAATCCGCCTGAACCGGTCCCGCCCCGGGATGTTGTAAATTCCTCCCCTGAAGCCTGCTGCACCACGCGTCAGGGGAGGAATCATGTCACGCCCGTATCATTTCGCCATCGCCATCGCAGTCCTGCTCGCCGGGGTCCCCCGCGCCGAAGCGCAGCAGGCGGCTCCGCCCGCGGCCAGCGCGCCGAGGGCACTCCTCATCGATTCGCTCACGTGGGTGGACAATCCGGCGATTCCGAAGGGGGGACAGATCGCGGTCCTGCTCGGGAGCCTGTCGAGTGAGGGGCCCTACGCGTTCCGCGTGAGGTTCCCGCCCCGGTACCGGATCATGCCCCACACCCATCCGGAGGACCGGATGTACACCGTGATCGAGGGCATGTGGGTGATCGGCATCGGCGAGACCTTCGACACGGCGAAGCTTACGGCATATCCGCCGGGAACGGTGTACTTCCTTCCGGCGGGGACGCCGCATTTCCACGGGTCAGGAGCGGGCGGCTCGATCGCACAGATCAATGCCGTCGGGCCCACCGCCACGGTCTACGTCCGGCCGGAGGATGACCCGCGCGGGAGGTAGCCCCACCTCCCGCGCCTTCCGGCGAAAGCCGGCGCGATGATCCACCGGCAGGCCGTTCTCCGCCTGCCACTGGTGCACCAGCTCGTGCAGCACGGTGCGCTCGACTTCCTCCCAGGGGTCTCGCCGGAGGTGGCGGCGATTGAACGCCATCTCCTCGACCCGACCCGTCTCCCGGTGCACCGATACCTCCCCGAGTCGTCGCCGCATCCGCCCCGAGATCCGGATCGGCACCGGGCTCAGCGCGCCACCGAAATGCGTCGCGTTGAGCCGGGCATGCGCCTCCTCGAGCTTCCGGAGCCAGGGCAGGTCCGACGGGAGCACGCGGCGGCTTCGCGGTCTCCGGGGGCGGACCGGGGCGAACTGCTCGACGGGAAAGGAGAGGAACTCGCGCCGGGCGGCGGCCCGGGTGGTGCGGCGGGCGAACGGTTTGAGGTACCGGACGATGGCGAGCAGGACCGCGTCGGGCGCACCGGCGTATCCCGCGTGGAGCCGGAGGATGCGCCGCTTGAGGCTCAGCATGACCACGCGATTGTGATGGATGCGGACGTCGTCGACGCCGCGAAGGCCGAGCGCCCTGAGCCGGGCGCCGAGCTCAGCGTGGCGCATCCGGCGGCGTTTCCCGCGCATCCGGATCGTCGCCGCCGGCCACGGAGACCACCGGCGCCGCCACCACCCGCGGGAAGGTGGATGTCTCCGCGGGATTGAACCGGCAGGTCGTTGCATCCCAGGTGAAGTGCTGAACTTCCACGCTGTCGCCCCGGATGACCACGACATTGAAGACGGAGGCGCGACGGCCGCGGGTGCGCGACGACTGGGTGCTCGAGGTACTGATCGTGAGCCGCCCGTCGAGCTGTTCGGCCCCCTCCTGATGATCGTGCCCGCAGAGGACGAGATCGGCGCCGGTGGCGGTGAGTCGCCGCTGGGCGTCCTCGGGATCGGCGAGGCCCATGCGCCGGGAGATGGCGCCGGGGAGAACGTTGTGGTGCATCACCACGACCTTCGCCGCGCCGGCGGGCGCCCGGTCGAAGATCCCCTTGAGCCGGTCGGTTTCCCGCTTCGGCAGGTGCCCCTTCACCGCGATGTCCCGAAGGTTCCAGGTGAGCGATCCGACGGAGACCCCGTGCGCGGAGAGGGCGCCGGCGATGACGGCGCCGTCGATCGTGAGCGTCGGGGTGAGATCGGCGCCGAACCACCGCCGGTACTTCTCGAAGAGCGGGCGAGTCCCCCGGATCTCGAAGGGACTCGCCCACCACTGCACATCGTGGTTTCCGGGCACGACGAGCGTGGGCGCGATCTGCTGCATGCGCCGCATGAGCGCGTGGGCTGCCTGAAATTCGCCGTGGCGGGCCCGCTGGGTGAGGTCTCCGGAGAGCACCACCGCGTCCGGCTCGAGCTTCGGCGCAAAGAGCTCGATCTGTTCCAGCTGTGCCAGCTGGGCGTCTACGCCGAAGTGGACGTCGGAGAGGTGCAGGATCCGGACGTCGGTCACCAGACGACCCGCACCCGGTAGGTGAGGATCGCCTCCCCGCGCCCGGGCACGGTGACGCGGAATCGCGTGAGTGTGGCGCTCACCCGCTCGGGCGGCACCGAGCTCGAGATGATGCTCCACTCGCCCCCGCGGCGCTCCTCGACGTCCACCACGCGCGCGCTGTCGGTGGCATTGGTGATCGTCACGCGGTAGGCCGCCTCCGCCGTGGTGCGCCACCCGGCGCGCGTGCTGTCGCGGCGCGTGGTGTAGGCGGTCTGGATCCGCTTGGCGGTGAGATCGAACGCCGTCCCCGTGGTCAGCCGCAGGTCCTCTCCCGCGGGCGTGTGGTCGGTGCCCGCCTCACCGATCAGCTGCAGCCGCCCCTCGCGGTCCGCCTCGTAAAGCCGGAAGATCCCGCCCGGGAGCGGCCGATCGCCGAACTCGCTGTTCCGCGGACGGCGCAGCATGTAGCTCACCTGCACCGGCAGCTCCCCCTCCTCCGGCTGCTGCGGGAGGTAGCCCCAGAACGGCAGGTGGCCGGGCACCACGTAGCTCTTCTCGTAGGCCACGCTCACCGGCTCGAAGAGCGCGATGGACGTCGCCTGCCCGGGGAGGATCGTCTGGCGTCCGGGGAGCGAGTAGACGTGGACGTCGCCCACCCCCTGCTCGTACATCTTGGCCGCGCCAGCATCGGCCATCGCCATCTCGCGCGCTGCGCGCTGCAGGACCAGCGGCTGGGGTCCCGCGCGGCCCACATTGCCCGCCAGGAGCTGCACGTCGGCCTCGGTGGCGCGGAGCGATTCCGAGGAGATCACCGCGTTGCCGCTCACCCGGGCCGTCCTCCCGAGCACGGCGCTGTAGCTCGCCTGCCAGCTTGCCCCGGAGGCGAAATAGCCCAGTTCGAGCGCCGGCCTGGCGGCCCGACTCTCCAGCGTGAGCGCCACCGACGGCTCCGCGAGGACGAGATCGGCGGGATAGAGCGGCTGGCCGGGCATGGCGAAGGCGATCCGCCCCCCGGGCATCTCGAGGCGGAGGGGGTCGACCCCCAGCACGAGGGCGCTCACTGTGTCCTCGACGGTCACGCCGTCGCGGGTGCGGACGCCGGTCCGGAAGACGAGGCGCTTCCCGACCGAACGGCGGAGTACCGCCTCCTCGTGCACCGCGGCATCGTAGACCGCACGCCGGATCGAGACGGCGGTGTCGAGCGGGAAGATCGTCGCGGGATCGGCGTTGCCGATGCCGACCGTCGGCGTGGAGGCGCCGCGGGGCACCGCGACCGGAAAGGTCCGGCGCACGAGCACGCGACCATCGCTGTAGATGGTGAGGCCGGTGGATTGGGCCGTGAGGGGCGAGCGATGCGCGGCGAGCGGGAGGAGGAGGCCGGCCACGGCAACGACGCGGAGCAGTCTGGTCATGATGATCCCCTGCCGGTCAGTCGCGGAGGTGCTCCATCGCCACCTTTTTCGCGACCCGGCGCACAATGAGGTAGATGGCCACGACGGCGATCGCGGCCCAGGTGCGCGCGGTCGGCGTCGGGGGAATGCGAAGGGAGACGTACACTGCCGCCAGCGCCGTCACCAGCAGGGAGATGAGCCGGGCGATCCGATTTGCACGCGCCGTCCGGAACCGGAGGCAGTCCCGGCAGAGCTCCCCGAACTGGAGGCCCGGGGTGAACTTCCCGCAGCGGGCGCAGGGGACCTCAGCGAACCCGACCGGCAACCGCATCGCCGAACTCGCGCGTCGACGCCTGCCCCCCGAGGTCCCGCGTCCGGATCCCGTCCTCGACGATCGTGGCGCGGATCGCCGCGCGGATCCGCCCGCCCGCGCCGGTCTCCCCGATGTGATCGAGCATCAGCGCCGCGGCGAGCATCTGGGCCGACGGATTGGCGATCCCCTTCCCGGCAATGTCCGGCGCGCTGCCGTGCACCGCCTCGAAGATGGCCGCTCGCGTCCCGATGTTGGCACCCGGCGCGAGGCCGAGGCCGCCGACGAGTCCCGAGACCTCGTCGCTCAGGATGTCCCCGAACATGTTCGTGGTGACGATCACGTCGAACTGCTCGGGCCGGAGCACGAGCTGCATCGCGGCGTTGTCCACGATCATGTCGCTGAACTCGACGCGCCCGGTGTAGTCCGCGGCGATCTTGCGCCCCACCTCGAGGAAGAGTCCGCTCACCATCTTGAGGATGTTCGCCTTGTGGACGACGGTGACCTTCTTCCTCCCCTGCCGGACCGCGTACTCGAAGGCGTAGCGGACGATCCGCTCGCATCCCACCCGGGTCACGATCGCCACCGATTCCGCCACGGCGCGCGGATCGTCGCCCACCGGAACGAAGTGCTCGACGCCGACGTAGAGCCCCTCGAGGTTCTCCCGGATGAGGACGATGTCGATCCCCTCGTACCGCCCGCCCGGCACGATGGTCTGCGCCGGCCGGATGTTGGCGAAGAGCTCGAACTCCTTGCGCAGGCCGACGTTCACCGAGCGGAACCCGCCGCCGACCGGGGTCGTGAGCGGCCCCTTGAGGGCGAGACCGGTTCGCCGGATGCTCGCGAGCGTCTCCTCGGGGAGCGGCGTCCCCGCCTTCTCGACCGCGGCCATGCCGCCCAGCTGCGTGTCCCAGCGGAAACCGAGGCCGGTGGCCTCGACGACCGCCATGGTCGCGGCGGTGATCTCCGGGCCGATCCCGTCCCCGGGGATGAGGGTGACATCGTAGGTCATGGCCCGCCCGCGTCGAGGGGAAGCACCGCCACCA
>DASTYH010000376.1:0-5307 GCA_035765075.1 Gemmatimonadales bacterium | reverse complement strand
CCGGGCGCGGCCGCGACCGGCGACCGGGTCGGCATTGCGCCAAGCCGGCGGGCCTCGGGGGGCCTTCACCTCTTCGATCGGGAAAAGCCGTGAGAGTGCGTCCCGCCGCCATCGCGCTCATTGCCCTCCTCGCCTGGCTGGTGGCGTACCCACTCGTCCTCACGCTCATCGAGGGGCTTCGGGCCGACGGCGCGTGGACCCTCGTGCACGTGCGCGCCTTTGCCGCCCGACCCACCGAGCTCGATGCGCTCTGGGGCAGTCTCTGGATCTCGGTGGCGAGTGTCGTCCTGGCCGCGGTGATCGGGGTGCCGCTCGCGCTCCTGCTGGCCCGGTACGACTTCCCCGGCCGCGGTTTCTTCGCGACGGTCGTGGCGCTCCCGGCCGTGCTCCCCCCGCTGGTGGGGGTCATCGCATTCCTCTTCCTCTACGGCGACACCGGCTTCCTGGCGCACCTCGTGAAGCACCTCTTCGGCATGGACGAGGTGCCGTGGCGGTTCCAGGGCGCGGGCGCCATCCTCCTGGTGCACGCGTACTCGATGTACGTGTACTTCTACCTCTTCACCCGCGCCGGCCTCGCCTCCCTCGACGGCTCCGTCTACGAAGCGGCGGCCAGCCTGGGCGCCGGCCGGTGGCGGACGTTCACCCGCGTCGTCCTCCCGCTGCTCCGACCGCATCTCGCGGGGGCGGCGATGCTCACGTTCATGACGTCGCTCGCCTCCTTCAGCGCGCCCTACATCTTCGGCGGCGGGTTCCGGGTGATGACCACGCAGATCGTCGCGACCCGCCTGAACGGCGATGACGGGCTCGCGATGGTCGAGACCGTCTCGCTCACGCTCGTTGCGCTCGTTGGCCTCTGGCTCCTCCGGCGGACCGACGCGGAGGAGGTGGTGGGCGGCACGAAGGGCGCGGCGCCGCGTCCGGTGCCGGTGGCGCGACGCTCGGTCCGTGCCGCGCTCGCGGCGCTTGCCGCCCTCCTGGCGCTCGTGCTCCTCCTGCCGCACCTCACGCTGCTCCTCGTCTCGTTCGTTCCGCTGGGAACGTGGACCACCGAGGCGCTGCCGCCCGCCTATTCGACCGTGAACTACCTGACGCTCCTCGACGATCCGGTCCGCGCCCGACCGCTCGTCAACAGCCTCTGGATGGCGACGGCGGCCACTGCGGCGGCGCTCGCGATCGCGGTGGCCGCCGGGATCCTGACGGTGCGCCGGCGGAGCCGGGGGGCCGCGGCGATCGAGACGCTCATCACGCTCCCCTGGGCGGTGCCGGGAACGGTGTTCGCCATTGCGCTCGCGGCGGCGTTCAGCGTCGACTCGCCCGCCACGCTCCGGGTGATCCTCGTCGGCACGCTCTGGATCCTGCCGCTCGCCTACCTCATCCGGAACCTGCCGATCACCGGGCGGGCGGTGACGGCGGGATTCCGCCGGCTCGATCCATCGCTGGAGGAGGCCGCGGCGACTCTCGGCGCCGGGCGAGCGAGGACCCTCCGGCGGGTGACGCTCCCGCTCCTCCGGCCCGCGCTGCTCGCGGGGGGGACGCTCGCCTTCGTGACGGCCTTCGGCGACTTCGTCACGTCGATCATGCTCTACACCTACGACACGCGGCCCGTCTCCCTGGAGATACTCTCGAGTCTCCGGCAGGCGGACGTCGGCGTGGCGGCGGCGTACGGCGTCGTCCTGATGCTCGTGAGCGCGTTCGTCTTTGCGCTCGGCACCGAGCGGGGGAGCGCCGGGTGACCAGTGTGCCGCGCGCGTCCCAGCGGGCGCGCTTCCGCCAGCTGCTGATCCTGATCGCGGTCGCGTTCGTGGACATGATCGGGTTCATGCTCGTCCTTCCGGTCCTCCCCTTCTACGCCCTCCGGCTCGATGCCACGCCGGTGCAGGTGGGGTTGATCTTCGCGGCGTTCTCCATTGCGCAGCTCATTTCGGCCCCGGTCTGGGGGCGTGTCTCCGACCGGTACGGCCGGCGGCCGGCGCTCCTCATCGGGCTCGGCGCGTCGGCGATCGCGTACGTGGTCTTCGGATTTGCGAGCACGCTCTGGCTCCTCTTCCTCTCGCGGTTCGTGCAGGGAGCGGGAGGCGGGACCACCGGCGTAGCGCAGGCCTACGTCGCCGATACGGTGCCGCCCGCCGACCGCGCGCGCGCGCTGGGATGGCTTTCCTCCGCGAGCTCCGCCGGCGTCGTGGTGGGACCGATCATCGGCACCTTTGCGGCCCGCCTCGGCACCGAGGCCCCCGGCCTCATAGCGGCCGCGCTCTGCATCGTGAATGCGCTCTTCGCCTGGCGCTGGCTCCCCGAGTCCCGCGTCCGGGGCGAAGGCCAGCCGCCGAAGCCGCGGCCGATCTGGGCGCCCACCCTGCAGGCGATTCTCACGCCGAGGGCGCCCGTCTCGCGCCTCATCTGGATCTACGGCGTCGGGATGCTCGCATTCTCCTCGCTCACGGCCGTCCTCCCGCTGTATCTCGAGGCGGAGTTCCGGATCGACGAGCGGACGTTCGGCTACTTCCTGACCTATTTCGGCCTCCTCTCCATCGTCATGCGAATCGTCCTGCTCGGCCCGATCGTGGACCGGATCGGCGAGCGCTGGACGATGCGCGTGGGGTGTCTCACGCTGATTGCGGGATTCCTCCTCTACCCCCTCGCGGACAATCTCTGGGTGCTCGCGATCGGCGTCATGCCGCTCGTCCCCATCGGGACGGCGTTGCTCTTTCCCTCGACCACGTCCATGATCTCCGCCAGCACCCCCAGGCACGAGCTCGGCGTGACGATGGGCGTGGCCCAGACCTTCGCCGGGATCGCACGGGTGATTGCGCCGCTCTTTGCCACCGCCGTATTCCAGGATCTGGGCCACCGGTGGCCGTTTCCCGCCGCGGCAGCGCTCGTGGCGATCGTGGGGCTGCTCGCATTCCGCGTGGAGCCGGTCGCCGACGAGGCGCCGGCCTGACAGGAGAAGCGATGAGCGACGATCGGCTGGACCGGCTGGAAGCGCGCATCGTGGCGCTGGAGACGCTCGTGCGCCGGCTCGTGGCCGCCTCCCCCCTGACGCCCGAGGAGTCCGGCGAGGTCCCTCCACCGCGCCCGCTGGCGCGCCCCGCCCGGCCTCCCGTCCGCGCCACCCTCGAGCAGGCCCGCCGGCCGCCGCCGCTCCGCCCGGTGCCCCCTCCAGCTCCTGGCCATGAGCGACTCCCATCGGAGCAGTGGATCGGTCAGCGGGGACTCCTTGCCGTCGGCGTCACGGCGCTGGTACTCGCGGCGGCCTACCTGCTCAAGCTCTCGTTCGACCGCGGCTGGATATCGCCGGCGCTCCGGTGCGTCATGGGCGTTCTCGGCGGTCTGGCGATCGCCGCGTGGGGCGTGCGCCTGCACGAGCGCTTCCGCGTCTATGGCGCAGCGCTCGTGGGTGGTGGCGCTGCCATCGTCTATCTCGCGCTCTGGGCGGCAGGCAACCTCTACGCCCTCATTGCCCCGATTCCCGCGATCGGGGCGCTCGCCCTCCTCTCGCTCGCGCTCGCCGCCGTTGCCATCCGGCTCGACCAGGAGGCCCTCGGCGTCGCTGCCGCGCTCGGCGCCTTCTTCGCGCCCGTGGCGATCGAATCGGGCGTGCGCAACGCCGATCTGCTCCTCGTCTACCTGACGGCGCTCGCCGCCGCGCTCGGCGCCGTGGCGGCTGCACGGCGCTGGCGGCTCGCCGCCCTGGCGGTGGGGGCGAGCTGCCTCGGACTCGGATTGAGCGCAGCGGACGTCGCCAGTCCCGTCATCGCACTCGGATTCGGGGCACTCGGCGGCGCGGCGGGTCTCCATCTCGGGCTCCGGGAGAAATGGTGGGAGCTTCGGGTGATCGCCTTTGGTTGCGGCTGGGCGATCATCTACGCGGCGGGCGCGGCCCCGAGCGGACTTCTCCTTGCGGCGGCCCTCGTCCTCGCGCTTCCTGTCTGGCGACATGGCCTCAGGAGGCCGCGATTCGTGCCCGCGGGCGCATTTCCGCGCCTCGCCGCAATCGAGTGGCCGTTGGCCGAGGTGGCGTACTTCTTCCTCACCCCGGTGCTCCTGGGGGGAGCGTTGACTCGGGAGGCGCCTGCCTACTTCGCGGCCCACCCCGGTCTGGCGGCGCTGATCGTTGCGCTCCCGTACCTCGCGGCCGGGTATGCCGCCCCGCGCACGGCCTTTGCCGCGGTGGGGGCCGCGGCGCTGGCGGTCGCCGCGTGGACCGGCCTCGCGCCCGCCCCGGCGGCGCTCGCGCTCATCTGCCTCGGCGTCCTCCTGGCGCTCCTCGATCCGGCGCTCGGACGCTCCGACGGCCGCTGGTACGCCCTGGGCCTGGCGGGCGCGGCCATCCTCCGCCTCACGGACGCGATGGCACTCCGACCCGCCGGCAGCGGCGCGTTCGTGGATGTCTGGGCGCTCGCGCTCTGGGGCGTGACGGCGGGCGTGGCGTTCCTGGCGATGCGGAAATGGCCGGAGACCGGAAATCGCGAAGGGCCCGGGATCGGCACGGCCCTCTGGATCCTGGCGGGAGGCCTGCTCCTGTTCGGCGTGTCGGGAGAGCTGAGCCGGCTCGCCGGTCAGGTCGTGACGGCGACGGAATCCGCCCGGCTGGCCGGCGGCCTTGCCATCAGCGCATGGTGGCTTCTCTTTGCGGGGGCATTGGTGATGCTCGGTTTTGCCCGCTCGCTGGCGCCGGTGCGCCAGGCCGGGCTGGCCGTTGCGATACTTGCGATTCTCAAGGTGATCTTCGCCGATCTCGCCGGGCTCGACGCGCTGTACCGTGTCGCCTCGGTGCTCCTGCTCGGCTGCGTCTCCCTCGGGATCGCCTACCTCTACCACGTGCGCGCACGCGCCGGCAGGGCTGGTTCATGAGCAAGACGAAGACGGCGATAGCCCTTCCCGGCTCGCCGGCGGAGATCGCGGGGGCGGAGTGGAAGGATGTGGAAGGGTGGTACGCCGAGCTGGCCGCTGCGCCGCTCACGCCGGAAACCAGGGATGCGTGGCTGGAGGCCTGGTCGCGCCTCGAGGAAGTGCTGACGGAAGCAGCCTCGCGCGCCATGATCGCCTATACGCTCGATACGGCGGACAAGGCCAAGGAGGCGGTTCACCTCCGGTTCTCCACCGACATCATGCCGAAGGCGGATGAGCGGAGCGTCGGGCTGGCCCGGCGGCTCCTTGCTTCCGGGCTCTCGCGGCCCGATCTGGAAACGACGCTCCGGCGCTTCCGCACGGCGAGCGAGATCTTCCGGGAGGAGAACGTGCCGCTCTTCTCCGAGCTCGAGGAGCTCGGCTCCCGCTACCAGCGGATCACCGGCGCCATGACGG
>DASTYH010000375.1:0-2160 GCA_035765075.1 Gemmatimonadales bacterium | reverse complement strand
CCCGGAGAGGTACTGCCCGGTGAGGGAGTCGCCGGGCGCCGTCGGCGGTCCCGCGTGCACGACTTCTCCCCCATGCTCGCCGGCGCCGGGACCGAGCTCGAGCATGAAGTCCGCCTGCTCGATTGCGGCGGGATCGTGCTCGACGACGATCACGGTATTGCCCCCGTCCCGGAGCCGCCGGAGGAGCCCGAGGAGCCGCCCGGTATCCCGCGGATGCAGGCCGATGCTCGGCTCGTCGAGCACGTACAGTGTGTCCATGAGGCGCGAGCCGAGCGCGTTGGCGAGGGAGATGCGCTGTGCCTCTCCGCCGGAGAGCGTCCGCGTCTGCCGGTCGAGCGTGAGGTAGCCGAGCCCCACATCCTGCAGGAAGCGGAGGCGATCGCCCGCCTGCTCGAGGATGAGGGCGGCGATCGTCGCATCGGCGGGACCGAGCGCCAGCCCGTCGAGCCAGCGCATCGCTTCCTCGATCGAGAGCGCCGCCACTTCCGCGATCCTCCGGCCGGCCACCCGCACCGCGAGCGCGTCATCGTTGAGGCGCGTGCCGCCGCAGCGCTCGCAGGTCTCGGCGAGCTGATACTGTCGCAGGAAGACCCGGATGTACTGCTTGTAGCGCTTCTCCTCGAGACCCTTGAGGAAGGGGAAGATCCCGAGGTAGCGCCCCTTCTTCCCATGGAGGAGATGGTGGCGCGTGGCCGCCGCAAGGCGGCGCCAGGGCGCATCGACGTCGGCGCCCATCGCCCGGGCGGTGGCGAGAAGAAGCCGGCGCCGGGTCTCGTACCGCGGCTTGGTCCAGGGATCGATCGCTCCGTCCGCAAGGCTCCGCTCCGGATCGGGGACCACGAGCGACTCGGCGTACTCGAGCGTGGCGCCGAAGCCGTTGCACGCGCCGCACGCACCGCGCGGGTTGTTGAATGAAAAGAGCGATGGGGTGGGTGCCGCGGCGGGGGTGTCGCACTGGCTGCAGGCGGGGAACTCGGTGAAGCGCATCCGCCCGCGCTCGTGCGCCACGACGGCAACGCCCTCGCCTTCGTCGAAGGCGGCCGCCACCGCCTCCCGGATCCGCGGTGCCGATGCGGCTGCCGCCGTGAGCCGGTCCACGACCACGAGGAGGTCCGGCTCCGCGGCGAGATCGATTGCAGGCGGCATCTCGTCGAGATGCACCGCGGTGCCGCCCGCCAGCACACGCACGAAGCCCAGCGCCCGCAGGTTCTCGACGATGGCGTCGTGACTGTGCCGGGCCGAGGCGGGGAGGGGAAACGTCACCATGAGGCGCCCCTCCGCGCCGGCGAGAACGTCTTCGGTGGCACTGCCGGGGGTGTCCCGGCGGACGGGCGCGCCGCAGTTCCGGCAGAACGTGCGTCCCACCCGGGCCCAGAGGAGACGGAGGAAGTCGTACACCTCCGTGGCCGTGCCGACGGTCGATCGGCTGGACATCGTGGGATTGTGCTGCTCGATGGCCACGGCAGGGGCCAGGCCCTCGATACGATCCACCGCCGGCTTCGGCATCCGATCGAGAAACTGCTTGGCGTACGTGGAGAGCGACTCGATGTACCGTCGCTGGCCTTCGGCGTAGATGGTGTCGAACGCGAGCGAGCTCTTCCCCGAGCCCGAAGGTCCGGTGATGACGATGAATGCCCGATGGGGCAGGTCGACGGTGACGCCCTTCAGGTTGTGTTGGCGGGCGTTGACGATGCGGATGACGGACACGGGGGAAGGATAGCGAGGCGCGGGTGTTCGGGAAAGTTTCGGGGCGCCTGCCGACGGCCGTTCCCCGTTTCCGGATGTCCTTCCCCCACCTACCTTTCCCCCTCCCATGCCCAGACTCCTCACACCGAAGGTGCTGGTGCGCGGCTTCGAGATCTTCGTTGCCGCGTCCGTGATCGGATTCGGAATCACCCTCCTCTACGGCAACAACCTCCCCGCCTTCCTCCGGGGGGTGAGCCGGATTCACTGGGGATGGGTGATCGCCGGCATCGGACTCGCCTCCATGGACTGGATCGGCGGCGGGCTCCGGCTCTGGGTGGTGGCGCGGGAGCTCATGCCGAAACCCTCGCTCAAGGGCATGATCCTGGCCGGGGGGATGAGCGCGTGGGCCGCGTACATCACGCCGCTCCAGTCGGGCTCGGCGCCGATGATGATGTACACGATGCGGCGGTACGG
>DASTYH010000374.1:0-3405 GCA_035765075.1 Gemmatimonadales bacterium | reverse complement strand
GACCGTCACGCCGTCTCCCGCCTCCACCACCTGCTCGCCCGCCGCCACCCGGAATCTGAGCGAGTCCACGTTGAGCCTGAGCTGCCCCCGGCGGCTCGCCGTCAGGTCGGCATCGAAGACGATCGTCGGCCGGAAGAAGCTCGCGGCGATCCGGCGGAAGACCCGCTGGCCGAGCGCGTCGTCGGCGGGGACGGCGGCGCGGTCGGAGCGCTCGACGTAGTCGGAGAAGGTGATGAGCGCGCTGCGGGGCACCAGCCGCTCCTGACCCTCTCGCAGGAGGACGATGACCTCGCTCCGTTCGGCGCGCACCGTGCCCGCATCGGCGATGCCGGCGGAAAGGAGCCCGTCCACGAAATTGGTGACCGAGTCCGCCACCTTCCGGCGATTGGCCAGCTCGCTGAGCCACTGCGCCTCGTCGGCCGAGAGGCTGACCGAGCGCGTCTCCCCCGCCCGCGCGATGATCGTTGCGCCGGAGGGCGCGGCTGCGTCCACGAGCTGGAGGAACCGCCGGAGGGCCGCCACGGCCGAGTCGCGCGCCTGCGCGTCGAAGCGATAGACGGGGCGGACCGCCAATGCCCGCTCCTCCCCTTCCCGGCTGATCTCCTCCTCCGTCTTGCGCACCACGAACGAGATCGGGGACACGACGGTGCGGTCGGCGGTGGCGCCGACGCTGTAGCTCGGAATCTGGATGATGTCGGGCGTAGGAAAGGCGAGATGCGTGACGAACGCGACGACCAGGAGGAGCAGCCACCGCACGCCGTGGAAGCGCCACCTCGCACCCACGGTGGCGAGGCGACCATCGGTGGCGGGCGCCCGGTCGCGATCCATCAGCCGTTCTGATCCTCCGCGTAGGCGGCAATGATTTCACGCACCAGCCGGTGCCGCACGACGTCCGCCTCGTTGAGATAGCAGAACGCGATCCCGTCGATCCCCTGCAGGACGCGCTCCACCTGGATGAGCCCCGAATCCTCCCGCCGCGGAAGGTCGATCTGCGTCTTGTCGCCGGTCACGACGGTGCGGCTGTTCACGCCGAGCCGGGTGAGGAACATCTTCATCTGCGCCCCCGTGGCGTTCTGCGCCTCGTCGAGGATGATGAAGGCATCGCTCAGCGTCCGCCCGCGCATGTAGGCGAGCGGCGCGATCTCGATGGTGCGGCTCTCCAGCGCCCGCTGCACCCGATCGTGGGGCATCATGTCCTCCAGCGCGTCGTACAGCGGGCGGAGATACGGATCCACCTTGGCCTGGAGGTCGCCGGGGAGGAAGCCGAGCGACTCGCCGGCCTCGACGGCGGGCCGCGCCAGGATGATCCGCCGGACCCGCTTCCGGGCCAACGCCTCCACCGCCTTGGCCACGGCCAGATAGGTCTTGCCGGTGCCCGCGGGCCCGATGCCGACCACGATGTCGTGCATCGCGATGGCCTGCAGGTAATCCCGCTGCCCCTGCGTCTTGGGGACGATCGCCCGGCGGAGCCCCGGCAGCACGATCCGGCCGTCGGAGGAGGGCGGCGGCGACTCGCTCGGTCCCTCCGCCACGAGCCGGCTCACGTCGTCGACCGTCACGCCTTCGCCCATCCGCACCAGGTCGATCATTCCCTGCACGATGGGGACGCCCCGCTCCAGCTGATCCGCCGTTCCGGTGACCGCAAGGGCGTCGCCGCGGAAGGAGACCCGGAAGCCGAGGAGGCGCTCGAGCTCGAGCAGGTTGGCGTCGTTGACGCCGGCGAGCAGCAGCGGGTCGGCGCCTTCGGTCGAGAGCCGCTGGGTGGTTTCGTCTGCCAAGAGTCCTCCCGGACGCGGGGGCGCTACGACGCCCCGCGGAGGTCGAGATGCAGGGCCGCCAGGTCGCGCGGGTCGACCCGCGTGGGGGCGCCCTCGAAGAGAGCGCGCGCGGCCGTGGTTTTCGGAAAGGCGATCACGTCGCGCAGCGACTGGGCCCCGGCCAGCAGCATGGTGATGCGGTCGAAGCCGAGCGCGAACCCGCCATGCGGCGGGGCGCCCGCGGCCAGTCCGTCCAGCAGGAAGCCGAAGCGCCGGCGGATCTCACCCTCCTCGATCCCGAGCAGCTCGAAGATCCGCCTCTGGGCCACCGGGTCGGTGATGCGGATCGAGCCGCTCCCCAGCTCGTTCCCATTGTAGACGGCGTCGTAATGGAGCGCCCGGCACGAGCCGGGATCGGAGTCGAGCCGCGCCGCATCATCGGGATGCGGGGCCGTGAAGGGGTGATGCGCCGGCACCTGCTGCCCGGATTCCGGATCGAGCTCGAACAGCGGAAAATCGACGACCCAGCAGAAGGCGTGGTCGGTGAGGCGCCGTGCCTCCGGCCGGCGGGTGAGCGCCGTGCGCACGGCGTGCAACGCCGGGCCCGTCACCGCGTCGGGACCGGCGACGGCGAGCAGGAGGTCTCCTTCGGCCGCGTTGAGGCGCTCGAGCAGCGACGTCCCGACGGCCTTCACGCCCTGCCCCTCCCAGCCTCCGGCCCGCCGCGCCCAGATGAGGCCGCCGGCGCCCGCACCCTTGGCGTGCGCCGCCAGCGCGTCGAGCTCCTTCCGGCTCAGCGCCGCGCCGCCGGCCGCGACGATCCCGCGCAGCCGCCCGCCGGCCGCCAGCGCATCGCGCACGAACGGCGCGGCGTCATCCGACGCCAGCGCGGAGAGGTCGGTGAGCTCGAGCCCGTAGCGGAGGTCGGGCTTGTCGATGCCGAACCGTTCCATCGCCTCGCGCCAGGCGAGACGCGGGAACGGAGTCCCGATCTCCACTCCCCCGGCCCGCCAGAGATCCACCAGGACGCGCTCCACCACCTCCTGGATATCCCCGGCGGAGACGAACGACGCCTCGATATCGATCTGGGTGAACTCGGGCTGACGATCCGCGCGCAGGTCCTCGTCGCGGAAGCACCGCGCGATCTGGAAGTAGCGGTCGAATCCCGCCACCATGAGGAGCTGCTTGTAGATCTGGGGCGACTGCGGGAGCGCGTAGAACTCGCCGGGATGGACCCGGCTCGGCACGAGGTAGTCCCGCGCCCCTTCCGGTGTCGGCTTCGTCAGGATCGGCGTTTCGATCTCGAGGAAGCCGAGCGCACTGAGGGTGGCACGGGCCTGCTGCAGCAGCGTGTGCCGGAGCATCAGGTTGGCCTGGAGCTCGGGACGCCGGAGATCGAGAATGCGGTGCCGAAGGCGCAGCTCCTCGGCGGCGAGCTCCTCCCCTTCCTTGCGCGCGACCGGGATGACCGGCGTCTCGGCGGGCCCGACGATCCGGAGCTCGGTCACCTGCACTTCGACTTCGCGCGAGCGCATCGCGCGATCGTAGGCGGCTTCGGGCCGGACGGCCACCCGGCCGGCGACGAGCACCACGGTCTCCGCGCCAAGCGTCGCGGCGAGCGCCATGACCGGCTCCGGCGTCCAGCGGG
>DASTYH010000373.1:0-5486 GCA_035765075.1 Gemmatimonadales bacterium | reverse complement strand
CGCCGGAGAGGTCCCGCGCATCCGCCATTTGCCGCGCGATCTCCGCCTGGACCTCCGCCGCCCGCTCCAGCGCGCCGCGACCCGAATAGCAGAGCGTCCCGATCTCGACGATCGTCTCCGCCTCCGAAGAGAAGGGTGCCGGCGCGGTGGCGGTGGCGGTGGCGGGGCTCGGCCTTCCCGAGGCCAGCGAGCGCAGCCGGTCGAACCCGGACTCGAGTCCGACGCGGCCACTTGGCGCGAGTGCCTCGATCGGAACGACGGCATCCGGCGCGAAGCCGGTCTCTCCGTTGAATGCGAGGGATTCGATCGCCACCGGCTCGACCGGGAGGACGATCGCCTCGGCCGGCTCCGGCGCCGGCGCCGGGGCGGGGATGACGACTCGTTCCGGGACGCCGGTGGCCGCGCCTCCGGCAGCGGGCGAAGGCGGGCGGACATCTTCGTCGCGCGCGCCGAGTCGGCGTGCGATCGCATCCAGGCCCTCCGCGGCCGTCCGGGGATCCGGCCGGTCCACGAGGCCGCTCAGGATCGCGCCGGCTTCGCGAAGGGCGGCCGCGAACGCCTCCGGCTTCCGTGCCGCCGCTCCCGTCCCGATGAGGTCGCGGGCGGCACGCCCGAGCCGGGCGAGCGCCCGCGTCATCGGGTCCTCCCCCGCCACGGCCACCGAGCGGAAGGTGCTCACCAGCGTGTAGAGGCGGAGGTCGCGTGCCGTTCCGGGTGCGGAAGCCAGGATCCGGTCGGCGGCCTGGGTAAGGTGCTCTCCGTAGCTCACCATTTCCACCGGGCCGAGCGGGGCGACCGGCGCGAACTGCGGCTGCGCGGTGGACCGCTGCATCGGATGGGGGTCCCCATCCGGGTACATGGACTCGATCGGAACGACATCGGCTTCGGCCGCGAAGGCGCGGAGCAGGCCTTCGGTGAAGGCGCGCGCCTCGGCGGGATCGCCCTGCGGGCGGCCGTGCTCGGTGATCTCGCGGGAGAGCCGAGCCAGTGCGGCGGCGCCGGCATCGAGGACGGAGGAGACATCGGGCGGGGGCGCGAAGAGTCGCGTGAGATCGCCCACGGCGAGCTCGATGCCGTCGAGAATCTCCGGGAGCGGAGGGAGCTCGGCGATCTCCGCGAGTCCCCGGAGCGACTGCATGCGCCGGAGCACGGCGTAGAGCGGTTCACGCGCTTCCGGCGTCGACTCGAGCGCACGGGCCGCGCGGTCGAGCGCGCTCGCGATCAGCGCCCCCTCCCGCGCCACGAACGCCCGGACGCCGGTGCTGGCCGATCCCTCGGCCCGGCTCGCGGGCCGCAGCACGTCCCCCGACGCGGCGCCCGTGATCGCATCCAGCTCTGCCGCGAGCCGTCCCGCCCGGGTCGTATCCACGTCGGTCCATTCGGGCGCGCGCCGGACCAGATGGCGGAGCTCGTCCACCCCCTGCGCGGCGCGTTCCGAGGTGGAGTCGGTCCAGGGGAGTCCCTTGTCCCGGAGGGCGCGGGCGAGGCCCTCGAACCCCGCCGCGGCGCGGGCAATCGCGGGATGCCCCGCCATGAGGGCGGAGCCTCGCAGTCCCCGTGCGGCGCGCAGCATCTCGTCCGGGCGCGGGCCCTCGTGCGTGATGGCGGCCTCGAGGCGCTCGAGGCATTCACCCGCTTCGAGCGCGAAAAAATCCGCCGTGCCTCTGGGTTTGGTCATGGGATCGCCGTCCAGGGTGATCAGGGCCGCGGCGACCGGGCCGCGTCCACGAGGCGACGCACTTCGGTCACTGCGGGTCCGAGTCCGGTGAAGATCGCGCGGCTGATGATGCTGTGACCGATGTTGAGCTCCTCGATCGCGGAGATCGCGGCGACCGGCGACACGTTCTCGTAGGTGAGGCCGTGGCCGGCATGGACTGCGAGCCCGAGTTCACTCGCCGCGGCGGCCGCGGCGGCGAGCTCCTGCAGCGCCGAGTCCCCCCGCTGCCAGGTGTGGGCGTACCGCCCGGTGTGCAGCTCCACGGCCGGAACGCCGAGCGACTTCGAGACCTCGATCGAGCGGAGGTCGGGGTCGATGAAGAGGCTCACGCGGATTCCCTCCGCCGAAAGCCGGCCGATCGTGTCCTCGAGCCGGGACCTCCCCTGCGAGAGATCGAGCCCCCCTTCGGTCGTTACCTCTTCGCGGCGCTCGGGAACGAGTGTCGCCTGGAAGGGACGCAATCGGCACGCCAGCTCGACGATCTCCCGGCTCGTGGCGAGCTCGAGGTTGAGGACCGTGCGCACGGAGCTTGCAAGAGACTCGACGTCCCGATCCTGGATGTGCCGTCGGTCCTCGCGCAGGTGGGCCGTGATACCATGCGCTCCGGCGCGCTCGGCGATGGCGGCTGCCGCCACGGGGTCGGGCTCGTCGGTCCGGCGGGCTTCGCGCAGCGTCGCAACGTGGTCGATATTGACGTAGAGGCGCATGGCAATGGTTGTTCGCGGGTTTTCCGACCGGTTATCTTCGCTCAGACCCTCTTCCCGGAGAGACGCTTGAATCCGCGCCCGCTGTTCGTTGTGGCCCTTGCACTTGCCGCGTGTGGTGGCAATGTGCGTGCGTCGGCCGCCCAGACCCCGAATCCGGAGCCGGCAGCGGCCGCCGAGGCCTCCGTGCAGCAGTTCATGGCCGCGGTAGCCGACAGCAACCTCGCCAAGATGGCCGAACTGTGGGGCACCGCCAAGGGCCCGGCCGCCCGGACGAAGCAACCGGACAACTACGAGCGCCGCATCGTCATCATGCAGGCCTATCTCCGGAACATGCCGTTCCGCATCATGTCCAACGCCCAGGACGGGTCGAACGCCGATCGGCGGGTGCTCCAGGTCGAGCTGAACCGGCGTGACTGTCCCCGGCTCGTGCCCTTCATCCTGATCCGCTCGGAGCGCGGCGAGTGGCTCGTCAACAGCATCGATCTGGCGCTGCTCGGGAGCCCGGGGAGCACCTGCGACGACCCCGCTCCGCGGGAATAACCGGGGAACCCGGGGTTGTTTATTCGGTAAGCTCGAGCAGGATGCCGCCGGTGGCCTTCGGATGGACGAACGCAATCCGACGCCCGCCGGCCCCCGTCCGCGGCGTCTCATCGATCAGACGATAGCCTTCCCGCCGGCAGCGCTCGAGCGCACCGTCGAGGTCGGAGACGCGGTAGCAGACGTGGTGAATTCCGGCGCCGCGCCGAGCGAGAAAGCGGGCAATGGGGCCGTCGGAGTCGCGCGGCGCGAGCAGCTCGATCTCGGATTCACCGAAGGGGAACGAGAGGATGTCGGCGCCGTCGGCCACCTCGACGGGATGCGGATGCAGGCCGAGCACGTCCCGGTAGAACGCAGCGGCGGAGTCGAGGTCGGGAACCGCAATTCCGACGTGGGCAATACGAGGGGCGTCTCCCACACGTCCTCCTGATGGAATCTTCGCCGGCTCAGCTCCGGCGTGCTTCGATGGACACCCGCGGCCGGAAGGTCGCATTGCACTGGAGAATAACAGCATGAGCGCAACCAACACCCAGATCTCCCACGTGACCGACGCCACCTTTGCCGCGGAGGTCGAGCAGACCTCGGGTCTCGTGCTCGTGGACTTCTGGGCGACATGGTGCGGGCCGTGCCAGGTGATTGCGCCCATTCTGGAGCAGCTCGCCGGTCAGCACGCGGGCAAGGTCAAGGTCGTGAAGCTCGACGTCGATTCCAATCAGCAGACGACGCTGCGCTTCAACGTCCGCTCGATTCCCAGCATCCTCTTCTTCCGCGATGGCCGCCATGTCGACACCGTCGTGGGCGCGGTCTCGAAGAGCACCCTCGACGCGCGAGTCCAGCAGCACCTCGCCTGAGACGGAGTCGATGGGGGCGGAGCCGTCCGCCCCCCTCCTCCGGCCGGCGGTTCCCTGATGCCCACCGGGACTCTCTTCGTCGTCGCCACCCCGCTCGGCAATCTGGGCGACCTGACCCCCCGGGCGGCGGAGGTGCTTCGCACCGTGCCGGTCGTCGCCGCCGAGGACACCCGGCGGACCCGTGGGCTCCTTTCCCATCTCGGCGCCGCTCCCCGGCTGCTCAGTTTTCACGCCCATTCCGCCGAGAGTCGCGCCGCCGGGCTCCTGGAGATCCTCCTCGACGGGCGTGACGTGGCACTCGTGTCGGACGCGGGAACCCCCGTAGTCAGTGATCCCGGGGCTTCGCTCATCGAGCGGGTGCGCGGCGCCGGGTGCCCGGTCGTCCCCATCCCGGGTGTTTCCGCGGTGGCCACGGCGCTCTCCGTCTCGGGTTTCGAGGGCGACCGGTACCTCTTTCTCGGCTTTGTCCCCCGGAAGGGGACCGAGCGCCGGCGGCTCCTCACCCGCGCCGCGGCGGAGGAATGGCCGACGGTATTCTTCGAGGCGCCCTCGCGACTCGTGGCTCTCCTCACCGATCTGGCGGAACGGGCGGGAGCGGACCGGCGCGCCGCGGTGGCCCGGGAGCTGACGAAAATCCATGAGGAAATCCGTACGGATTCTCTCGAGGCGCTCATCCGCCACTTCGGGACGGCCGAGCCGAGGGGCGAGATCACGGTAGTCCTCTCGGGGACCGGCGTTCCCGGGGCGCCTCCCGATCGGCGGGAAGAGGGGGCTGCGCTGGCGGCAGCGCTGCTGACCGGAGGAATGACCCGGCGGGACGTCGTGGAGAAGTTGACCGCCGAGCTGGGGATCGCTCGAAACGAGGCGTATCGAATGGTGATGGAGCTGGCGTGAGGACTTCGGGGATCGTCCTGGGGCTGCTGGCCGTGGCGGCTGTGGCACCGTCGGCGGGCCCGCTGGCCGCCCAGGAGCGGGACACCGGCCTTACGATCGGGCGGCTGCATTACGACGGGGGCGGGGACTGGTACGCCAACCCGTCGAGTCTTCCCAACCTGCTTCGAGCGATCGACGAGCGGACGCCGATCCACGTGGCGCGCACCGAGCGGGTCGTCCGTCTCGACAGCGACGACCTCTGGAGCGTTCCGTACATCTATATGACGGGCCACGGAAACGTACGGCTGAGTGATGCCGACCTGGAGGTGCTGCGCCGGTATCTCCGTCAGGGTGGCTTCCTCCATATCGACGACAACTACGGCATGGACGAGTCGGTCCGGCGCGAGCTCGCCCGTCTCTTTCCCGACCGGCCCCTCACCGAGGTGCCGGTCGATCACCCGATCTACCGACTGGTGTACGACTTCCCGCGCGGCATCCCGAAGATTCACGAGCACGAGGGAAAGCCGGCGCAGGGGTTCGGCATCTTCCTGGATGGGCGGCTGGCCGTCTTCTACTCCTACGAGACCGACCTCGGGGACGGCTGGGAAGATCCGGAGGTCCACCGGGATACCGCCGATCGGCGGGAGGCGGCGCTCCGCATGGGCGTGAACCTCTTCGCCTACGCCGTGGGGTTCGGCGGATGAGCGCCACGCGCGATTCGCTCGGACGGATCGCGGCACCGCTCCGGCGGGGCAGCCGCGCCGGATGGGGCGCGCTCGCCGTGGGAGCCGCGCTCGTCCT
>DASTYH010000372.1:0-3337 GCA_035765075.1 Gemmatimonadales bacterium | reverse complement strand
GAGTCGCGGCAGGCGCAGGGCGAGGTGCTCGATGCCTTCGAGGAGGCGACCGGAGAGCCCCCCGCCTTCTTCCACCTGAACGACAGCGAGTTCCCCTTCGGATCGAACCGGGACCGCCACGCGCTGATCGGAGAGGGAGCGGTCGGCGCGAAGGCGTTCGAGTGGCTCCTGGCCGACCGCCGGTCCGTCGGCGTGCCGCTCATCCTCGAGACGCCACAGGCCAACTTCGAGATCGCCGAGGACGACCCCTCCCCCGATCCCTGGGACGTCCGGATGCTCGAGCTGCTCAGGGGTATGCAATGATTCACCAGAGCTTCATGAAAAAGACACACATGGGTCAGGAAATTGGCGGGGACCCTTTCCGGACCGCCTTTTCCCTGCGGAGGAGCGCATGAACCGCCGTCATCCCTGGATTGCCGCCGTCCTGGCGGCGATCACCGCCGCCTGCGCCACGAACCCGCCCGCCCAGCCAGCGGCGGCGGCGCCGACGATGGCCGCTCCGGCCGACACGTCGAGCCGGCCACGCCCCTACCCCGTCCTGGAGACGCGCGCCTTTGCCCAGGGAATCGAGCAGGGCACGCGGACGCGGAGCGGCGCGCCGGGACCGAACTACTGGCAGCAATGGTCGCGCTACCGGATCGAAGCGACCTACGATCCCGCAACCGGCGCCCTCGAGGGACGGAGCACGATCACGTACCTCAACCGCTCCCCCGCCAATCTCTCCGCGCTCTATCTCCACCTGCACGGGAACCTCTTCTCGCCCGAGGCGGTGAAGAACCGGAGCGTCCCCACCACCGGCGGCGTGACGCTCACGCGCGTGGCGGTGCGGGGGCAGGAGGTGCAGCAGTTCTCCTCCGCCAACCCGCGCGGCTATCGGGTCAACGGGACGATCATGGGCATCCAGATGAGCTCGCCCGTGGCCGCGGGCGACAGCGTGGCGCTCGAGCTCGCATGGAAGTACACGGTGCCGCCGAACGGCGCGCCGCGCGGCGGGCGGGACAGCACGGTGGCGTTCGTGTCGTACTGGTATCCGCAGATGGCGGTCCACGACGACGTCAACGGCTGGCAGATCGATCCCTACATGGCCAACGCCGAGTTCTACATGGGCTACGGCGAGTACGACGTGGCGATCACCGTGCCCGCCGGGTACCTGATCGGCGCCACCGGCACCCTGCAGAACCCGGACGAGGTGCTCTCGGCACAGACCCGGGAGCGGCTTGGCCGGGCCCGCACCTCGGACAGCGTCGTACAGGTGGTGACCGCGGCCGATCAGGGCGCGGGGAAGGCGACGGCCAGCGGCCAGCGCCTCACCTGGCGCTTCCGCGCCGAGCAGGTGCGCGACTTTGCGTGGGGCGTCTCGCGCCGCTACAACTGGACCGCCACCCGGGCGGTGACCGGCGATGCGGACGGTGACGGAGCCGCCGACACCGCCTTGATCCACTCGTTCTGGGTTGCCGGGGAGAATCCGGGGGACTGGCCGCAGAATGCGCGCTACGGCCGTTTTTCCATCGAGTTCCTCTCGCGGTTCCTCTGGCCGTATCCGTATCCCCAGATGACCTCCATCCAGGGGACGCCGTCGTGCGGCGGGATGGAGTTCCCGATGATCACCTGCATCGGCGGATCGGGCTGGAACGCGGCGAACATGTTCGGCGTGACCGTGCACGAGATCGGGCACATGTGGTTCCCGATGCAGGTGGGCTCCGACGAGAAGCGCCACAGCTGGCAGGACGAAGGGCTCACCCAGTTCAACGAGGGGAATGCCGAGCTCGAGTTCTTCGACCAGCCGGAGTCGTCCACCATCACCGGCGCCCAGCGGGCGTACATCGGACTCGCCCAGGCGGACCGCGAGGTGGAGCTCATGCGTCACGGCGATCTCTATCCGAGCTATGCCTCGTTCGGGGTCGCGTCCTACATGAAGACGGCGGCCATCCTCCACATGCTCCGCGGCATGCTCGGCGAGGAGACGTTCATGCGGGCGTACCGCGAGTACGGCCGCCGCTGGCAGTGGAAGCATCCGACGCCGTTCGACCTCTTCAACACCTTCGAGGACGTCGCCGGCCGGGATCTCGACTGGTTCTGGCGGACCTGGTTCTACGAGACGTGGACGCTGGATCAGGCGGTGGGGCGCGTGAGCCAGGCCGCCGACGGCGCGACGATCGTCATCGAGGACCGCGGACTCGCGCCGATGCCGGCAGTCGTCACCGTCACCTACGAGGGGGGCCGCACCGAACAGCTGACGGTGCCGGTCGAGACCTGGCTCCGCGGCGCCCGGCAAGCCACGCTCTCGGCGCCGGCCGGAACCGTGGCGAAGGTGGAGATCGACGCCGCGAAGCACTATCCGGACGTCGACCGCACGAACAACGTCTGGACGGCGGCGGCGGCCTCGAACTAGGGCAGGAGAACAGCCGAAGTAGAGATCCGCCGATTGCGCGGATCGGCCCCGATCGAGGAGAACTCGTCTCCCCCGATCGTCAGCCGGTCCGCGCAATCGGCGGATTGGCATTGCCGGCCTACGGACCCTCACCCCCAAGCTTGACAGGCTCGGTCGCCTGATATATCTATCAATCCGGCTTAACGGATATATCAATGACTGCCGTGCATGACCGCCTGGCGACCCTCGCCGATCCGACCCGGAGCCGGCTGCTGCTCATCATCGAGCGGCACGAGCTCACGGTGGGGGAACTCTGTGCAGTGCTTCAACTTCCGCAGAGCACGGTGAGCCGCCACCTCCGCATCCTGGCGGATGATGGGTGGGTCACGAGCCGGGCCGAGGGGACGAGCCGGCAGTACCGGATGGTTCCGCTCGATCCGGGGGCGCGGCGCCTCTGGGAGGTGGTGCGCGAGGAGATCGAGCGGGACGGCCGCGCCGCGCACGACGCCGCCCGCCTCCGCGGGGTCCTCGCCGAGCGGCGGCTTCAGAGCCGTGAATTCTTCACCGGCTCCGCAGCGGAATGGGACCGCCTCCGCGGCGAGCTCTTCGGCGCACGCGCCGAGCTCGGCGCGCTCCCGGGCCTCCTCGACCCCGACTGGTGCGTCGGCGATCTGGGCTGCGGAACCGGACAGCTCGCGGCGGCGCTGGCGCCGTTCGTCCGGCGCGTCGTCGCCATCGACGAGAACGGGACGATGCTGGGCGCGGCGCGGGCGCGGCTCGAGGGCGCACGGAATGTCGAGCTGCACGAGGGCGCGCTGGAATCGCTTCCCCTCGAGGACGCCACGCTCGATGCGGCGGTGCTCTCGCTCGTGCTGCACCATGCGGTCGAGCCGGTGGAGGTCCTCCGGGAGGCGGCGCGAGTCCTCCGCCCGGGTGGCCGCGTGCTGGTGATCGACATGGTGCCCC
>DASTYH010000371.1:0-7463 GCA_035765075.1 Gemmatimonadales bacterium | reverse complement strand
CCCCCGTCGAGCGCCAGGATGTCGAGGGCGGGGTACCCCGGCAGCAGCTGTGGATCCACCACCCAGTAGAAGCGCCGCGCTTCGAAGTCGAGGTCCCGCACCGCCCGGTCCTGCGGCTGGCTCGACCCGGTCCCGCCGATGGTGTACACCCGCTCCGCCACCGCACTTCCCTTCTGGGTGGCGAAGAGGGTCTGGAACTGCATCGGGCCGACCTCGAAGAGGCCGTTGATGCCGAAGTTGGAGCGCGGCACCGCGGCCGTGAGGAAGCGGGAGGGCGGCGGACGGAAGGTGACCGACCCGACCTCGACCCGCCGGACGATCTCGTCGCTCAGGCCCTCGTAGTAGACCTGGAGATTGTTGTTGGCGCTGAAGTCGCGGTCGGCATCGTAGTCCACGAAGACGTGGACGCGCTGCCCGATCGTGCCGCCCGAGCGGACGCTGATCTGGTTCTCGAGCCGGGGCGCGCGGATGCCCCCACCGCATCCCGCTGCGGGATCGTTGAGCTCGGCCTGGGTGCAGCGCTCGTTCCGCACCCGCTCGGTTCGGACGTTGAGGGAGGCTTGGCCGTCGAGGGAAAGGTCGGCATACTTCCCTCCGAAGCCCAGCGCGCCGGGACGGACGTCCGCCGCCGGCTGGGTATCCACCTGTGCGACCCCGTAGATCGCAGCCGTCCGGAGTGAGACAGACCGTGCGAGCCGGGCGGAATCGAGCGCGGCCGAGACGGCACTGTCGAGGGAAACGAGGCCCCGGGAAGCGGCACCGAGCCACGGGGCACGGAGCGCCGCCGGCGGCTGGAGCCTGAGCTCGGGCTGCGGAAACCGGATGCGCGCGCCCGGGAGCGAATCCGGCGCCTGGGCGGCGGCAGATGCGAGCGGGGCGGCGCAGAGGAGGATGAGAGCGGCGGAAAGCCGCACCGAGCTAGTCAATCAGGCAATCCGGACGCTGGGTGGAAGGGTCGCGGGAATATAATGAACGTGCGAAACCGTTACAAAGAGCAGACTTAGGCCGTGAAGATCCTCTCCCGGTACGTCCTCGAGCGGCTGGTGGCGCCCTTTCTCTTCGCGCTCGCGGCGCTCACCGGCTTCATGCTCCTCAACCAGGTGGCACGCCGGTTCGACACCCTCGCCGGCAAGGGACTCGACTGGTCGGTGATCGCGGAGGTCTTCGTCCTCTGCCTCCCGTTCATCCTGGCGCTCACGCTCCCGATGTCGGTCCTCGTGGCGGTGCTCTTCGCGTTCAGCAACCTGGCGGCGGACAGCGAGATCACCGCCATGCGCGCGAGCGGCGTGAGCGTGCCCCAGCTCCTCCGCCCGGTCCTCGTGTGGAGCCTCCTGATGGCGGTCTTCACCTTCGGCTTCGTGGATCAGGTCCTGCCGCGGAGCAATGCCCGGCTCCGCACCCTCCTCTTCGACATCAGCCGGAAGTCTCCGACCTTCCAGCTCCACGAGCAGGTCATCAACAGCGTACCGCAGTCGCAGTACTTCCTCCGCGCCGGCGCCATCGAGCAGGCCCGCGGGCTCATGCGGGACGTGGCGATCTACGACCTGAGCGGCCAGTTCAGCCGCCGCATCCTCTACGCCGACAGCGGATCGATGCGTGCCGTCGCCGGAGGCCGTGACCTGCAGCTGGTCCTGTACGATGGCCGGGTGCACGAGTTCCGCGGGGACGATCGCGAGGCATTCCGGCTCACCGCCTTCCGGCAGAACGAGGTCACGCTGCGAAACGTGCAGGACACGCTGGAGCGCCGAACCGCCGACGTCATCCGGGGTGACCGCGAGATGGGGACCTGCGAGATGCTCGAGGTCGTGTACCGCGCCCAGGATGAAGGCGTCACCGCAGCCGAGAGGCGGACACGGCTCCTCGAGCGGGATCTGGCCCTGCTCCTCGGCCGGACGCCCGAGCCCGAGCTTCCCGAGACGGCAGGGGAGGCGCCGGCCCGGCAGCCGCTCCCGGTGTACTGCGGCCTCATGCGCCGCCTGGCAGCGCTCGTGCTCCCTAAGACGGCGGAGGCGCAGGCCCCCGCACAGGGGCCGGAGCTCCCCCCGCGTATCACCCTTCGAAACACCACGATTTCCGGCTGGCCCGAGGTGAACGGGGCCACCGCCGGCGTCCGGCGGGCCACCCGCCAGGCGGACAAGTACCTGGTCGAGGTGCACAA
This sequence comes from Gemmatimonadales bacterium, assembly GCA_035765075.1. Taxonomy (GTDB): domain Bacteria; phylum Gemmatimonadota; class Gemmatimonadetes; order Gemmatimonadales; family GWC2-71-9; genus CAMLLJ01. The sequence goes on along the minus strand of DASTYH010000371.1, from coordinate 5,305 downwards.
GAAGCTCTCGATCGCGGCGGCGTGCATTCCCTTCGTGCTGGTCGGCATCGTGCTTGCGCTCCGGTTCCCGCGCGGCGGGATGGGACTGGTCATCGGCGGGGCAATGGCCGTCTTCTCGGTCTTCTGGGTGGGGCTCACGGCCGGGGAAGCGCTCGCGGACAAGGGCTACATCAGGCCCTGGGTGGCGATGTGGAGCCCCAACATCATCCTCGCCGTGGTGGGGCTGATCGGGCTCGTCCGGGTCAACCGGGAATCGGGGAGCACGCGCGGCGGCGACTGGGAGGAGATCAGCCAGTGGTTCTCCGACCTCGGCCGCCGGTTCCGGCTCCGCCGCGCCTGATGCACAGCGGCATTCTCGACCGGTACCTGCTTCGCTCCTGGACGCGGCTCTTCGTCGTCACGGCGCTCGGCTTCCCGATCGTCGCCGTGCTGACCGAGGCGGTGGGCGAGCTCACCAACCTGTTGAACCGCGGCCTCTCCATCCGGCAGATCGCCATCAGCTATCTCTACGGGATTCCCGCCTGGGCATCGCTCGTCATGCCGGCGGCGGTCCTCTTCGCCACGATCTTCACCGTCGGCGGGATGGCGCGGCACTCCGAGATCACGGCAGCCAAGGCGGGCGGGCTCAGCTTCCATCGGCTGGTGCTGCCGCTCTTCTGGGCCGCGCTCGCAGCCACGGGGCTGGCCGTGGTCGTGGGCGAGCTCGCCGTCACGTCGACCGAGAAGATGACGAGGCTGCAGGAGGATCCCCGGATCCAGGGCGCGGCCTCGCGATTCAACTTCGTGTACCGGGCCGACGAGGGATGGGTCTATGCGGTGCGCTCGCTCGACGTGGCCTCGAGCACGCTCCGGGAGCTGATCTTCGAGCGGGAAGGGAGCGGTCCTGAATACCCCACGCTCGTCATCCGCGCCGACAGCGCCACCTGGAGTGACTCCGCCCAGACGTGGGAGCTCTGGCACGGGGAGAGCCGGGTGGTGGCGGGAACGCCGCCGGCTCGAAACGCCGTCTTCAGCTTTGCCTCGATGCAGCTCGCGGCGCTCACCCAGGCGCCCCAGGACCTCCTGGCGGAACCCAAGGCCCCGACGGCGATGCAGTACCGCGAGCTCGGACGCTACATCGAGGCGATGGCGCGCGCGGGAAACGAGACCGGGAAGCTTCAGGTCCAGCGGGCACAGCGGATCTCCGTTCCCGCCGCCTGCCTCGTGATCGCCCTGTTCGGCGCCCCCCTCGCCATGGCTGCCCCCCGCTCCGGCTCCGCCTTCGGCATCGGGGTGAGCCTCGCGGTGACGGTGATCTATCTCCTTCTCGCCCATATCGCCATCGCCATGGGCGACAGCGGCCTCATCGACCCGGTGGTCCTCGCCTGGCTCCCGAACATGGTGTTCCTGCTGGCGGCGCTGGTGCTGCTCGACAGGGTGAGGACATAGTCAGGGACAGATGGACGGAAGGACGGAAAGACGGAAAGACGGAAGGGGCCCCGGGGAAACCCCGGAGCCCCTTCCGACTTTCCGTCCTTACGACCTTCCGACCCCCTAGAACGCCGCCCGCACCCCCACCTGCACCTGGTAGGAATTCCCCAGCGTCGACGTGACCGTGTAGCGGTTGTCGAGGTTCACCGGGTCGAAGGTGAATACGGGGAGGCCGCTGCCCGCGTCGTAGCCGACCTGCTGGAGCGGATCCTCCTGGTAGAAGACCGTCCCGCCGACCGCCTTGACCTGGCCCCACTCGTCGTTGAGCAGGTTCAGCAGGTTGAAGATGCCGATCTCGAGGGTGAGCGTGCGCCCGCCCAGCGAGGGCAGCGACTGCCGGATGCTCAGATCGAGGAAGCTCTGCCAGGGATTCCGGCAGCTGTTGCGCTCCATGATCTGGCCGCGCTGCTCGTCGAGGCACGCCTCGCCGCTGATGAACTCGTCGAACGCGGCGGCCTGCTGCGCGGCGGTCACGACGCCCGAGCTGGTGGTGAGATCCGCGAAGAACATGTTCGGATCGCTCGCGCCCGTCGGGATGTAGATCGGGTCGTTCGTGTTCGTTCCGTCGGCGTTGAGGTCGCCGCGGCCGCTCGCGCCGCCACCGATGTAGGTGTAGGGCTGGCCCGACTGGCCCACGTAGGTGAGCGAGATATCGGTCGCGTAGTTCTTCCACGGCGCGGTATACGACGCGCCGATCACGATCCGGTGCGGCCGGGAGAAGCTGCTCACCGTGGCGACGTCCTCGCGGAGGTCGCCGGCCGGCGCCCAGGCATTGCGCCAGTTGGAGATGGCGCGGCTCGAGGTGAAGCTCTGCACGTCCTTCGCCTCGGAGTACGTGTAGCCCGCCGAGAGGAAGAAGCTCTCCGCAAAGCGCTTCTGCAGCTGGCCGGTGAGGCTCCACGAGTAGTTCTTGCTCGTGTTGAGCAGCTCGTAGACCCCGCCGCTGAACGACGGCCCGTAGATCGGGTTCACGTAAGCCGGCGACGACGAGCCGGAGGCGCTGAAGGTGCCGTAGACCGTGCGGCCCACCGCGTCCGACGCCACCACCGGGTCCTCGAGGTTCCGGTTGATGATGAAGTAGTCGTCGATGCCCTTGGTGTAGAGGCCTTCGATGGTGGCCACCACGCCGCCGCCGATCTCGCGGTCGAAGCCGAGGTTGGCGCGAAGCACCCGCGGGAACTTCGTGTCCTCGCCGATCAGGTCCACCTCGCCGAGGAAGCCACCCGGCTCGATGGCGCTGCCGTCGAGGCATGAAAGGGGCGCGGGAAGCGTGGGCGAGAAGTCCGGCGTGTTCCCCTCGGCGCAGGTGAGCTGGCTGAACCTGAGCCCGGTGTTGGCGTACGCGTTCGACATCCAGACGAACGCCGGCGCACCCGCGAAGAGGCCGAGGCCGCCGCGAAGCTGCGACATCCGGGCACCCCGCATGTCGTAGTTGAAGCCGACCCGCGGCTGCCACATGACCTGGCCCGAGGGAACCTCATGGACGCCGAAGTCGGCGATCACGCGGTCCTCGTAGACCGGCTGGTCGTTGAAGCCGGGGACGTCCGCCCGGAGACCGAAGGTCATGCTGAGCCGGGGATTGACGGTCCACTGGTCCTGGACGTAGAAGCCGAGCGTGTACGCGCTGAACGGCGTCTCGCCGGTCACGCCGCCGCCGGTGTTCCCCGACACGAGGTAGTTCTCGGCGACGCCGGCCTCGAAGTCGTCGAGGCTGTTGAAGCGCCAGACGCCGAAGGAGCTCTGCGCGAACAGGTTGCGCACCTTGTAGAACTCGTTGCGCGTGCCGAGCGTCACGAGGTGTGCGCCGAACGGCTTGGTGAAGTTGTTGGTGATCTCCCACATGTCCTGGTCCAGCTCGTTCCCCTGGGAGAACTGCTCGGAGCCGGACTGGATGCGCGCGCTCGCGGGCCCGCCCGGGGCGCCCGCCAGGTTCTCCACCATGATGAGGGGCTGAACCACCGACGGCTGGCGGCGGTCCCGGATGCGCTGGAAGCTCACCCGGAACTCGTTCGACGAGCCGTTGGCGAAGTTGGTGAAGAGCTGGACCGACGGATTGTGCGCCTTGCTCGTGAACTGGTAGGCAAAGGTGCTGAGGTCGAAGATCGGGTTGTTCGTGGCCGTCGAGCGGCTGAAGTTGTCGTCGTCCGCCTCGTTGTAGCCGTAGCGGAAGACGAGCCGGTTCGACTGGCTGAGCTGCAGGTCGAAGCGCGCGAGGAGATTGGTGAGCGGATTGCTCCGGTCGAAGCGCTCCCCGTCCCCCGGCTCGAGCCCGTAGCCCTCCATCAGCGCGATGAAGCGGTCATAGTCCGCCTGCGCCACCGGCATCGGGCGGTCTTCCGAGCCGATGTAGGGCCCGGTGGCCGGCGTGGTGCGGCGGCTCAGCTCCGCGTTCAGGAAGAAGTGCGCCTTGTCGCGCACGATGGGGCCGCCGAACGAGGCGCCGAACTGGCTCTGGTTGAAGTCCGTCTGGCCGAGCGGATCACCCGCCAGGGCGTCGTTCCGGTTATAGAAGAACGCGGTGCCGGCAAAGTCGTTCGTGCCGCTCTTCGTCACCGCGTTGATCAGCGCGCCGGTGAAGTTGCCCTGCCGCACGTCGTACGGCGCGAGGAGGACCTGGTACTCCTTGACCGCCTCGAGGCCGACGGCCCGGCCGCCCGCCTGGCCGCCGACCTGCCCCGTCCGGCCGAGTCCGAAGCGGTCGTTCACGGTGGCGCCGTCCACCTGGATCGTGTTGAACCGGTTGTTCTGTCCCGCCACCGCCACGCCGCCTTCGTCGCCGTCCCGCACGCCGACCTGCGGGGTCAGCTTCACGAAGTCGGCGAAGTCGCGGTTGAGGGAGGGGAGGCGGCGGAGCGCCGAGTCACCCACCATCAGCGTGGTGCCCTGCCGGCTCGGCGAGAAGATCTCCTCGGCTTCGGTGGTGATGACGATGTCCTCGACCTCGACCGTCGAGGTCGCGAGGCGGAAATCCTGCCGGGTGGTCTGCGCCACGGAGACGCGGAGCCCCGTCATGCGCTCCGGCCGGTAGCCGATGGCGCGTGCCGCCACCGAATAGGGGCCGCCCGGCTCCAGGCCCTGCACGAGGAAGAAGCCCCGTGCGTTCGTCGTGGTCAGCGCCCGGAAGCCAGTTGGCTCGTACCGGATGTCGACGGAGGCCCCGGCGATCGGGGATCCGCTCGAATCCTGCACGAACCCGCTGATGGCGCCCGTGGTCACACCCTGCGCCTCCGCCCGTCCGGTCGCGACGAGCGCGAGGACGAGCATCGCGATGACACCCTTACCTGTCCAGGACTTCATATCCGCTACCTCTCCCATGGAGGATGGACTCCGGCGAACCGGCTCCCGCCGGACTGCCGCGTAACCGACTGCGTGGCAACGTCTTGGACTGCGAACCGGCGGATCGAGGCAGGGGGGGCTGGCCGGCGCCGGGCCCGGCGCGGACAAGTATACCGCCACGCCAAACAAGGTCAAGAAGTTTCCCCGGTTGTGACCGCCTCTTTACGCGGGTTGACAAGGTCTTTTCGCCGCTCGTTCTTTCGCTCGCCATGAACGAAACCTCGCTCGACCGGACGCGGCTCCTCAGGCTGCTCGCCTGGGCCGCCGCCGCCCTCACGGTCGGTCTCATCGTGCTCGGCGGCGTTGTCCGCATCACCGGCTCCGGGATGGGCTGCGGCGACCACTGGCCGCGCTGCAACGGAGAGTGGTTCCCCCCGCTCGACTTCGCCACCGCCATCGAGATCAGCCATCGCTGGGTGGCCGCCCTCGTGAGCGCTTTCGTCGCCGGCACGGCCGCCGTGGCGCTCTGGCGCCATCGGAGCGAGCGCGATCTCGTTCG
>DASTYH010000370.1:0-4741 GCA_035765075.1 Gemmatimonadales bacterium | reverse complement strand
TCCACGGTGCCGTAGGGGACGCCGCACATGTGCGCGTCCCGGCTCAGATAATCGATCTTGTCGAGATCGAGCGAGCCGGAGATGAGGCCCTGCAGCGGACTCGTGCTCGTTCCCCGGATCAGGCGGCCGATCTCATCGGCGAATCCCGGTCCGCCGGCCCGCTCGAGCTCCGCGCCCAGCTCGCCCCCGCCGAGCCGCGAAACGCCCTGGGCTTCGTGCGAGGGAAATCCCGCCTCCTCGAGGGCGTGGGAGAAGGGATAGTGGCCGACGTCGTGGAGGAGTGCCGCCAGCCGGATGGCGAGGCAGTCGCGCTCGGCGACGCCCAGCAGCGACTCGCGCTCCTGCAGCGCGGAGAGCGCGCCGCGGGTCAGGTGATAGGCGCCGAGCGCGTGCTCGAAGCGGGTATGGGTGGCACCGGGATAGACGAGGAAGGCGTGGCCGAGCTGGCGCACGTAGCGGAGCCGCTGCATCACGGCGGTCTCGAGCACCCGCGAAGCCACCGGGTCGAGCCGGATGTTGTCCCAGAGCGGGTCGCGGATGACCTTGAGGTCGGGAGAGGACATCTCGGCGGCGCGGCCTTGCCGACTACTGCCTCGGCCCCGCCCTCCGCACCCGCTCGTCGACCTGCTGCTCGAACTGCCTGAAGTTGTCGCGGAACATGCCGGCGAGCTTCTTCGCCTGCGCATCGTACGCGGCGGCATCGGCCCAGGTGTTCCGGGGAACGAGCACCTCCCGCGGGACGTCGGGGACGGCATCGGGAACCTCGAAGCCGAAGACCGGATCGACCGAGAAGGTGGTCTTCTCGAGCACGCCCGCGAGCGCCGCGCGGACCATGGCGCGGGTGTAGCGGAGCTTCATCCGCGTCCCCGTGCCGTACGGCCCGCCGGTCCAGCCGGTATTCACCAGCCAGACCTTGGCGCCGTGCTGCTCGATCTTCTCCCCCAGCATCCGGGCGTAGACCCCGGGCGGGAGGGGAAGGAACGGCGCGCCGAAGCAGCTGGAGAAGGTGGCCGAGGGCTCCGTCACGCCCCGCTCGGTGCCGGCCACCTTGGCGGTATATCCCGAGAGGAAGTGGTACATCGCCTGCTCCGCGGTGAGCCGCGCTATCGGCGGCATGACGCCGTACGCGTCCGCGGTGAGAAAGACGATGTTCCTGGGGATGCCGCCGCGTCCGCTCGGGACGTGGTTGGGGATGTAATGGATCGGATAGCAGGCGCGGGTGTTCTCGGTGATGCTGTCGGCGTCGTAGTCCACGCCGCGCGTCCGCGGATCGAGCACCACATTCTCCAGCACGGTGCCGAACTTCTGCGTCGCCGCAAAGATCTCGGGCTCGGAGTCGGGCCGGAGCCGGATCACCTTCGCGTAGCACCCACCCTCGAAATTGAAGACGCCGTGGTCGCTCCAGCCGTGCTCGTCATCGCCGATCAGGTGGCGCGCCGGGTCCGCGGAGAGGGTGGTCTTGCCGGTGCCGGAAAGGCCGAAGAAGACCGCCGTGTCTCCCTCGGTCCCGATGTTGGCGGAGCAGTGCATGGGCATGACGCCCTGCTCGGGGAGGAGATAGTTGAGGACGGTGAAGATCGACTTCTTCATCTCGCCGGCGTAGCGGGTGCCGGAGATGATGATGAGGCGCTTCGCGAAATTGAGTGCGATGACCGTGCCGGTGCGCGAGCCGTGGGCCTCCGGGTCCGCCTCGAATTCCGGGGCGTGCAGCACCGTGAAGTGGGGTGTGAAGCCCCCCAGGTCCGCGGCGTCGGGGCGGATGAACATGTTCCGCACGAAGAGCGCGTGCCAGGCGTTCGGCGTGTAGAAGCGCACCGGGAGGCGGTACGCCGGATCGGCCCCGCCGAAGAGATCCTGCGCGAAGAGCTCCTGGGGCTCGAGATGCGCCCGCACGGCGGCATGCAGGCGGTCGAAGGCCTCCGCGTCCATGCGCGCGTTCTTCTCCCACCAGATCCGATCGGACGAGCCGGGCTCCTCGACGATGAACTTGTCCTTGGCCGACCGTCCCGTGTGGGGAGACGTCACCGCCGCAAAGGCGCCGTGCTCGGTGAGGGTGCCTTCCTTCGCGAGGACGGCCGCCTCGACCAGTTGCGCCGCATTGAGGTTCGCGACGACCCGCCGGGGGGCGATCAGCTGATCGCTCGGGGCGTGGCCGGCGTGGCGGGCGGGACTCTGGGCGGTCATAAGCTCCTGAGGGTCGGTGTGTCGGAAGGCGGCTCCGCGCTCCGGCGGCCGCGCTCCTGCGCGTCCACGGCCGCGATGACCGCCATGTTCACGATGTCGTCAACGCCGGAATCCCGCTCCAGGACGTGGACCGGGGCCGCCAGGCCGACGAGAATGGGGCCGATCGCCTGGGCCCCTCCCAGCCTGCCGAGGAGCTTGTAGCAGATGTTGGCCGCGTTCAGGTCGGGAAAGATCAACACGTTGGCGGGCCCATGCAACCGGTTGAAGGGGTAGCGCCGCTCGAGCACCCCCTCGACGACCGCGGTATCGGCCTGCATCTCCCCATCCACCTTGAGGTTGGGCCGGAGCTCGTGGAGCATCCGGACCGCGTCCGCCACCTTCTGCTGGACCGGGTGCCGGACCGAGCCGAAGTTGCTGAAGGAGAGCATCGCCACCCGCGGCTCGATGCCCAGCTGCTCCACGAAGTTGACCGCCGCAATGGCGATCTCCGCCAGGCGCGGCGCGTCCGGATCGATGTTGACGGTGCAATCGGCAAAGAAGAGGGTGTCGTTCGGCGTCACCATCATGTAGATGCCGGCGAGCGCCGCCTGGTGCTCGGCCCCCACCGCCTCGATCGCCGGGCGGATCGCCCGCGGGTAGTGCTGGTTCTCTCCCACCACCACGGCATCGGCATCCCCCAGCGACACCATCATCGCCCCGAAGTACTCCGGCTGGAGCATCCTCCGTCGCGCCTCGCCGCGGGTCACTCCCCGGCGCTGCCGTCGCGCCCAGAAGGCGTCGGCGTACCGGTTCCGGTCCTCCGAGTCCCGTGGGTTCACCACGGCGATTCCGTCGAGCGAGACCACCGCCTCGCCGGCCGCCCGGCGGATGATCTCCGCATCCCCGATCAGGAGCGGCTCGGCGATGCCCTCGTCCGCGAGGATCCGCGCCGCGCGGAGGACGCGCGGATCGTCCGCGTCGGTGAGCGCCAGGCGCTGCGCGCTCGAGGCGGCCCGGTTCATGAGACCCCGCATGACCGCGCGCCCGCGCCCGAGCCGCGACTCGAGTCGCGAGCGGTATTCGTCCACGTCGAGGAGCTCGGCGGCCACCCCGCTGTGAATGGCGGCCCAGGCCACCGCCGGCGCCACCCAGAGGAGCACGCGCGAGTCGAATGGCTTCGGGATCAGGTAATCCCGGCCGAAGCGGAGCGCCGGGAGGTTGTACGCCCGGAGCACGAGGTCGGGCACGTCCTCCCGCGCGAGGGCGGCGAGCGCGCGGGTCGCGGCCATCTTCATCTCTTCATTGATGGCGCGCGCCCGGACGTCGAGGGCGCCGCGGAAGATGAAGGGGAAGCCGAGAACGTTGTTCACCTGATTGGGGTAGTCGGTGCGGCCGGTGGCGATCACGGCGTCGGGGCGCACCGCGCGCACCTCGTCGGGGAGGATCTCGGGGGTCGGATTGGCGAGGGCGAAGACGATCGGGTCGGGCGCCATCACCGCGATCAGGTCGGGGGTGACGGCACCCGCCGCGGAAAGGCCGACGAAGACATCGGCCCCGCGGAACGCCTCGAGGAGCGTATCGGGCGCGTCCTCCCGTGCGAAGCGCGCCTTGAAGGGATCGAGATCGGTGCGACGCGCCGTGATCACGCCGTGGTGATCACACATCGTGACGTGCTCGCGGAGCACGCCGAGTCGGACATAATGCTCGGCGGTGGCGATCGCGGCCGCCCCCGCGCCGACGAAGACGACCCGCACCCGGGTGATGTCCCGCCCGGTGACCTCCAGCGCATTCAGGAGCGCCGCCCCGGAGATGATCGCGGTACCGTGCTGATCGTCGTGGAATACCGGAATCGACAGGGAGGCGCGGAGCCGCTCCTCGATGTAGAAACAGTCAGGGGACCGGATGTCCTCCAGGTTGATGCCGCCCACCGTCGGCTCGAGCATCTGGCAGAACCGTACCACGTCGTCGGGATCGGCGGCGTTGATCTCGAGGTCGAAGACGTCGAGGTCGGCGAACGTCTTGAAGAGAACGCCCTTTCCTTCCATCACCGGCTTTCCCGCGAGCGGCCCGATGTTGCCGAGCCCGAGGACCGCCGTGCCGTTCGAGACGACGGCCACGAGGTTCCCCTTGGCGGTGTACCGGTAGGCGTCGTCGGGCCGCTCGCGGATGGCGAGGCACGGCTCCGCCACGCCCGGAGTGTAGGCGAGCGAGAGATCGCGCTGGTTCTGGGTGGGCTTGGTGGCGACGACCTGGATCTTGCCGGGCCGGCCCTCCTCGTGATAGGCGAGGGCCTGGGCCCGGCGGTCGGGCGAGTGCGGGGGATGCAGGGTCAGTCGCCCCCGCGCGTCGTGGTCACCGTCGACCGCGCGTGATAGAGCACCTCCGCCGTCTGCGCGTCGCGTCGGGTGGGCGCCGCGGCGGTCGGGTTGAAGTACATGAGGTCGGCGGGGTTCGGCGAGTGCCGGAAGATGCCCAGCGCGTGGCCGAGCTCGTGGTACATGACGATCCCGAAGCACGCCTGCGTCGTCGCGAGCGCGGGGTCGAATCGCGGCACCACGTAGATGTGAATCGGGAGCCG
>DASTYH010000369.1:0-2348 GCA_035765075.1 Gemmatimonadales bacterium | reverse complement strand
AGAGGCCGCGGTCCCCACGGTGTGGACGAACGCATCGATTTCGCCCCCCGTCTGGCGCCAGATCTCCTCGCCGAGCGGATGATACCCCGCGACGCTGTCGAAGTTGCTGAGCTGGTCCGTCCAGAAAGTCCGCGGCTCCCGACTGAGCGTGCGGGCGGCCTCGATCATGGCGAGGATCAGGGCCCTGGTCGTGCGGCCCCCTTCGCTCGGGAGGAGCGTGAGCTCGGCGCCGAGCGCTGCCATCTGGTCGAGCTTCTCCCGGCTGAAGGCGTCGGAGCTCACGATACGGATGCCGTATCCGCGCGCCGCGCAGACGAGCGCCAGCGACGCCCCCGTGCTGCCGCCGGTGTACTCGACGACGGTATATCCCGGCCTGAGCCTCCCGTCCTCCTCGGCTCGCGCAATCACCGCATGCGCCATCCGGTCCTTCATGCTTCCGGTGGGATTCTCCCACTCGAGCTTCACCAGGATGTCCGCACAGCCCGGGGGCACCACCTTGCGGAGGCGGACCATGGAGGTATTGCCGATGGCGTCGAGAATCTCCACTCCGTCACCTCCGCTCCCGCGGAATCGCAGCTCCAGCATCATCGTCTCCGGCGAACGCGTACCTGGGGTAGGGCCTATCGGAGGTAGTCGGCCGCTTCGACCAGTGCCATATCAGGGTGGGCGGTCACCAGGTCGCGCAGGATCGCTGAATGCCCGCTGCCGACGATGAGAAGGACGCGCTCGCCCCGGGGCGCGACGCGGGCGAGGTTGGCGAACATCGCGAGGTTCCGCTCGTACCATTCCGCCACCATGCGCGCTCCGACGTAGTTGTCGCCCGCACCGAGCGTGGCCATCCACACATAGGGCTCGTGGCCCCGGACGATGTTGGCCGGATCGTTGAGGAAGCGGAGGTTGTCGCCGATCGTCGCATCCCGCTGCAGGCTGTCGAGGAGGGAGACGAGCCTGCCGATGAAGTCGTTGAACCGCTGGACGACCCGCGGATCATGCGCAGCGGCATACGCGAGGAGCGAATCCATCCGGAATCCCAGCCGGTAGTCCACCGGGAAGAGCTGGGAGTGGCCGAGGCGGGCGGCGAGCCGGAAGCCGAGCTGGTGGGTCTCATTCCGTGTCAGCTCGAACGCGCCGTCCCGGTACCGGCGATAGAGTCCATTCAGCGAATCCGCCACGCCAGGCGGGTGCTCGACCGCGATTCTGGTCGGAGCAAACGCGGCAAGGCGCTCCACGACCGCAGCGATCTCGCGCTGGCGCTCCGGCGTGAGGACGTCGATCCCCTTGAACTTCGCGTAGTCCGCCCCGGGATTGTGGAAGTGGAATACGCCGAGGACCATCACCTGCGCGGGAGGGCGGCCGGTGCTGTCGGCGAGCGTCGGGAACCCGAGCTGGGCCGCGGCGCTGCGGGGCACGGCAATGGAGAGCGCGGCAGCAGCCAGGAACAGGGCACGGCGAGAAGGCACGATGCGGGGACGATCGGAATGCACGGCTCAGCTCCGCGGGTCAGGTAGATGCGAACGTCCCGGTCCCGCGGCGATGGCCTCGATCTCGAGCAGCCAGGGAGTCGAGAGGGTCTCGGCGACGATGACGGTGAGCGCAGGGCGCGTGTCGCCGAGGTGCGCGCGCCGGATCTCGCTGTTCATCTCCGCCTGGTCCCGGCGAGTGAGGAACGTGGTGACCTTGACGAGATGCTCCGGTCCGAGCCCGGCGGCGGCGAGCGCGGCCAGCACGTTGGTCCACGCGGCGTGGCACTGCGCCTCGAAGCCGTCGGGAACGCTCCCGTCCGGGCGCTCGGGAACCTGGCCGCTGATGAAGAGGAGGCGCCACCCTGCCGGGACTTCGAGGGCGTGGGCGTAATTGCCGATGGGCGGTGCGACGCCCGGCGGATCGTAGCGTTCGAACATGGCGGAAAGATACCTGCACGCGCGTGGCAGCCTGAAATGCCGGGCGCGCGCGTGCGCCAACCGCGTTGGATGTGCCTCACATGTCAGGCGATGCCGGGACCTCGGGGCTGTCGGTATCGGAACGACCCGCCCTGAGATCGGCGCGCGCCCGATCGGCGAGCCGGGCGTACTCTGCGTGGATCCGATCGAGCTCATGGTCCTCGGGCTCCTCGAGGTCGAGGAGGGCATTGTGCGCCCCTCTCGTGGCCCGCAGCAGCTCGTCGAGCTTCACCTGGATCGCCTCGGAGTCCCGGTTCTGGGTCGCCTGGATCAGGAACACCATGAGAAAGGTGACCACGGTGGTGCCGGTATTGATGACGAGCTGCCAGGTGTCGGAGAACCCGAAGATCGGGCCGCTCACCCCCCAGACCACGAGGATCAGGACGGCGATCAGGAACGTGTTCGGGT
>DASTYH010000368.1:0-5609 GCA_035765075.1 Gemmatimonadales bacterium | reverse complement strand
CGCAGTCGGTCCACGCGCTCGGCGGGTATCGCGTGCAGGGGCGCGACGAAGCGACGGCCGCACGGCTGGAGGCCGATGCCCACGCGCTCGAGGAAGCGGGCGCCTGCTCGATCGTACTCGAGCTGGTGCCGGCGCCGCTCGCGGCGCGCATCACGGGCGCGCTGCAGATCCCCACGATCGGCATTGGCGCCGGCGCGGGGTGTGACGGGCAGGTGCTCGTCCTGCCGGACATGCTCGGACTCAACGAGGGCTTCACGCCGAAGTTCCTCCGCCGCTACGGGGAGCTCGGCGCCGCCGTACGCGAGGCCGCCCACGCCTTTGCGGCCGACGTCCGCGCCGGCCGCTATCCCGACGCCGGCCACTCCTTCGACTGACGCCGCGTGCTCGAGCTTGCCGGTCTCGGAGAACTGCGCGCCTGGCGGCGGGCCCAGCGCGAGCAGGGCCGCCGCGTGGGATTCGTGCCCACGATGGGCGCGCTCCACGCGGGGCATCTGTCGCTGGTGGACGCCGCGCGTACCGCGACCGACGCCGTGGTGGTGAGCATCTTTGTCAATCCGCTCCAGTTCGGGCCGGCGGAAGACCTGGCTCGCTATCCGCGCAATCTGGCCCGCGATCGCGCCCTCGCGCGCGAGCGCGGCGCCGATCTGCTCTTCGTGCCGCGCGAGACCGACATGTATCCCGCCGGCGCCGAGACCCGCATCGTTCCCGGTGAGACCGCGGACCGGTGGGAGGGCGCTGTCCGGCCCGGCCACTTCACCGGCGTCCTCACGGTCGTGGCCAAGCTCTTTCACCTGGTGGAGCCGGACGTGGCCTTCTTCGGTCAGAAGGACATCCAGCAGGCCACGCTCATCCGGCGCATGGTTGCGGACCTCGACTGGCCCGTGCGGATCGAGATGGTCCCGACGGTGCGCGAGACGGACGGACTCGCCCTGAGCAGCCGGAACGTGTACCTCTCGCCGGAGGAGCGGGCGGATGCCGCGGTCCTGAGCGCGGGTCTCCGGGCGGCGATGCACGCGTTCAACAGGGGCGAGCGGGATGCTCCCCGCCTGGAGGCCGCGGTCCGCGAGCTCGTTGCGGTTCGTGAGGGTGTTGCCGTGGACTATATTGCGGTCGTCGACCCTGACCATCTCAGGCCCGTCAGCGAGGCTGCGCCCGGCACGATCGTTGCAATTGCCGCCCGTGTCGGAGCCACCCGGCTGATCGACAATGTCATTCTTGGAGGGGCGTGAGCGAATGCAGCGGCACCTGATGAAATCGAAGATCCACCGTGCGACGATCACCTCGGCGGACCTCCACTATGAGGGCTCCCTCACGGTGGACGAGGACCTGCTCGAGGCCGCCGACCTGCTGCCGTACGAGGAGGTGCAGGTGGTGAACGTCAACAACGGCGCGCGCTTCTCCACCTACGTGATCGCCGGTCCGCGCGGCTCGGGCGTGATCCAGCTGAACGGCGCCGCCGCGCGCCTCGGGATGCCGGGAGATCTGGCGATCATCATCTCCTACGGCGTCTTCGACGCCGCCGAGGCCGAGCGTCACGTGCCGACGGTGGTGTTCGTGGACGAATCGAACCGGATCGTCCGGCCGCAGCTGCGCGCCGAGGGCTGAGCGCGCCGTGGCCGCATCGACCTCACCCGGACTGCGGCCGACACTCCCGACCTGGGCCGCCGTCTCGTCGGAGCGCCTCGAGCATGTGAGCCGGGTGGCCGCGCTCGCCGCGGAGTGGGCGGAGGCGATCGGCGTGCCGGATTCGGAACGCCATCGCTGGCTGCGCGCGGTGTGGCTGCACGACGCGTTGCGGGACGCGCCGGACGACGTGCTCATCGAGTGGGCGGCGAGCACACCGGGTCCTCCCGAGCTCCGCCATGGACCGGCCAGCGCGGCGCGGGCCAAGGCCGATGGAGAAACCGATCGCGGCGTACTCGACGCCGTTCGGTATCACTCCGTCGGCCTCGCCGAGTGGGACATGGTCGGCCGGGTGCTCTATTGCGCCGACTACCTCGAGCCGGGGCGCGACCATGACCGGACGGAGCGCGCCGAGCTCGCCGCCCGCTTTCCCCGCAACCCGAGAGCGGTGCTCCGCGAAGTCGCCCGACGGCGCATTGCCTACGTGATTCAATCCGGCTGGCCCCTCCTCGACCCGACGGTCCGCTTCTGGAACAGCCTCGTCGCCGCGCCCTCGTCGCCACCGTTGCGCTGATTGCCGCCGTTGTCGCCCTCGCCGTCCTGGGCCGCCGGGACCGCGTCGAGCGTCCCGCGTCCGGGCACGGGGGCGAGCTGGCCTGGCCGATTCCGGGGAGCGAAGAACGGATTACGGTTGAGGTCCTGAACGGGACCAGGCGAACGGGGCTCGCCCGGATCGGGGCGCGGCTCCTCCGCCAGCATGGCTTCGACGTCCTGGCCACCGCCAACGCCGACTCAACGGCCCTCACGAGGGTCATCGCCCGCCGCGGAACGCTGCGGACGGCGGAGGCGGTCCGCCGGGCCATCGAGGTGGGCGTCGTCGATTCCGCCATGGATACGCTCCGCCGCGTGGATGTAACCGTGATCCTGGGAGACGATTTCCGCCCCGTCCTGCCGCTGCATCCCTGATCAGGAATTTCCGCGCAGTCCGATGGCCACATCCATCACGTTCGTCCCCGTCGGACCGGGCCTGAGCAGGGCGCCGGCCGCGTCGAGCGCCCTCCACGCATCGTGACCTGCGAGGGCGCCGTCAGGATCGATCCCCTCCGACGCGATCCGTGCCGCCGTGCCGCCGTCCACGATCGCCCCCGCGGCGTCGGTCGGGCCGTCACGGCCATCGGTTCCGGCGGCCAGAAGGGTGGCCGGCGCTCCGCGGAGCTCCAGGGCGGCCGCGAGTGCGAGCTCCTGGCAGCGACCACCGCGCCCGATGGAAGGCCCCAGCGTAACGGTCGTTTCACCGCCCCAGACCAGGAGCTGCCCGTAAGGGGCACTGAGGAGGCGGCGGGCGAGCGCCCGTCCTGCGGCGGATGCTTCACCCTCGAGCGGCCCGGCCACCACCGGCGCGAAGCCGCGTCGAATCGCCTCGTCCGCCACAGCCTGCACCGCTTCCCGGTTGGACAGGATGATCTCGTGGGCGACTCGCCCCAGCACGCCGGGCTTCGGCGTCTCGAGCGCGGGATTCTCGATGGTGCGATCGAGGAGGGAGATGCCGTCCGCCGGCATGCGCCGGGCGAGCCCTTGGGTCACGAGCGCGTCCATCACCTCCCGGGCGGTGAGCGGATCGGGAAGGCAGGGTCCCGATCCGATCGCAGAGGGATCGTCGCCCGGCACATCGGAGATGGCGAGTACGCGAATCCGGCGCCCCTCGAGTGCTTCGGCGAGGCGGCCGCCACCCCAGCGGACGAAGCGCCGCCGGATTGCGTTCATGGTGACGATGTCGAGGCCCGCAGCACCGAGGAGGGTGAAGAGGTCACGAAGTGCGGCGAGCGACATCCCCGGGAGCGGCGCGGCAATCAGGCTCGTCGCGCCGCCGGAGAGGAGGATGAGCACGTCGTCGCCCGCCGCGGTGCGGGCGGCGAGGCGTCCGACCGCGTTCGCCGCGTCCAGGGAGCGCGCCCCGGGGAGCGGATGATCGCCGATGACGACCTCGATCGAGTCCAGCGCCGCCAGGGGAGCCTCGGGCGCCACGGCGACGCCCCCCAGTGCCGCTCGACCCACCGACCGGAGCGCGTCCAGCGCGGCACGGGTCATCGGGAGCGCCGCCTTCCCGATGGCGATCAGCCAGGGGCGATCCGGCATCGGGCCGGCCAGGAGCGCCCGGCGCACCGCGGGACCGGGGTCCCCCCCGCGGAGCGCCGCGGTGTAGAGCGCCCGGAGGAGCTCGCTCCGTTCGGAGGCTGCGATGCTCAGGGTTGCCCTGCCCGCTGAGGGCGAGGATTCTTCCACATGCCCAGACCTCTCGTAACCGTGACTCGGCGGCTTCCCGATGCCGTCGAAGACGAGCTGCGCCGGCACTTCGACCTGCGGACCGGCGCCGTCGATGCGCCGATGGGTCCGGCCGACCTCCGGAGGGCGCTCGCCGAGTCGGATGGGCTGCTGTGCACCGTGACCGATCGCCTCGGCGCGGATGTCCTCGGGACGACGCCCATTCGCTGCCGGATCCTCGCCAACTTCGGGGTCGGCTTCAATCATATCGATCTGGCGGCAGCCCGGTCGCTCGGGCTCGTCGTGACGAATACTCCCGGCGTCCTGACCGATGCGACGGCGGAGCTCACCCTGACGCTCATGCTGATGGCGGCGCGACGCGCAGGAGAGGGAGAACGTGAGGTCCGTTCCCGGTCCTGGCGGGGATGGCGTCCGACTCATCTCATGGGCATCGGCCTCACCGGGCGAACCCTCGGCGTCATCGGGATGGGTCGGATCGGACAGGCGGTGGCGGAGCGTGCGGCGCTCGGGCTCGGGATGCGCGTGATCTTCGTGACCCGCAATCCGGGAACATCCAGTCCCTTCGCCTCCCGCCGCGAGCGGCTCGAGCAGCTGTTCGAGGAGGCGGACGTGGTGTCGCTGCATGCGCCCGCCACGTCGGAGACTCGCCACCTGATCGATGCCCGCGCACTCGGCGGGATGCGGCGGAGCGCCATTCTCGTCAATACGGCGCGCGGAGACCTGGTGGATGAAGCGGCATTGGCCGATGCACTGGAGGAGGGAACGATCCGGGCAGCGGGCCTCGACGTGTACGAGCACGAACCCGCGGTGAACCCGCGTCTCCTGGCACTCGAAAACGTGGTGCTCCTCCCGCATCTCGGCAGTGCCACGGAATCCGCGCGCGTGGCGATGGGACGTCGTGCGCTGGAGAACCTCCGGGCGTTCTTCGCGGGAGAGCGTCCCCCCGATCAGCTCCCGCTTCCCTGAGCGTCCGCGCTCCGCGCCCGCCGCTTCCGCTCCACGTCCACCTTGAGCTGTCCGCACGCCGCATTGATGTCGAGCCCCCGGCTCCGCCGCACCGTCGCCTCGACCCCGTGCGAGTGGACCCGCTCGGCGAAGGCGCGGATCCGGTTGTTGGAGGTCGGCGCGAGACCCGGAGCCCCACCTGGGTGGAGGGGGAGGATGTTCACCAGCGCGCCGAGGCGCCGCGCGTGCCGCGCCAGCCGGTCGGCGTCGGCATCGGCGTCGTTCACGCCGGCGATCATGACGTATTCGAAGGTGACGCGCTGCCGGAAGGCGGTGGCGGCATCCAGCACCTCGTCGAGGGGGTACTTCTTCTGGATCGGCATGATCCCCAGCCGCTGCTCCGCGGCGGGCGCATGGAGGGAGATCGCGAGCCGGAACTGTTCGGGGCGGGCGGCCAGCGCCGTCATGCCTGGAATGATGCCGACCGTCGAGACGGTGAGGTGGCGCGCGCCCAGCCCGAAGCCATCGGGGCTGTTGAGGATGCTCAGCGTGGTGTCCACCGCCGGCCAGTTGAGGAGCGGCTCCCCCATCCCCATGAACACGATGTTGGTCGGCCGCTCGGCTGGATGGCGGAGGACGATCTCCCGGACCTGCCCGGCGATCTCGAACGCCGACAGGTTGCGGCGGAAGCCCATCGTCCCGGTCGCGCAGAAGGTGCATCCGAGCGCGCAGCCTGCCTGGGACGAGATACAGAGGGT
>DASTYH010000367.1:0-4632 GCA_035765075.1 Gemmatimonadales bacterium | reverse complement strand
GGCGTGGTAGCGCTCGACCGGGGGGAGCGACGCCCCGGCCCGGGCGGCGGGCGGGGGCTCCGACCCGCATAGCAGCAGGGCCGGAGATGCGCGCATCTCCGGCCCTGCTCCACCCGGACGCCGGCGGCTCAGACGATCGGCCGGTCGCTCCGGATCCCACCCTTCGCGGTTTCGACCGCCGCTTCCTTCGTTTCCTGCGCCACGCGCGATGCCGACTCCTTCACCTGCTCGGCGACCTGGCGCGCGGTTTCCTGGAGCTCGGGCTTCCGTGAGGCCGCTTCGGCCCGAACGCTTTCGGTCGCCACGTCCTTCACCTCACGCACCGTCTCGCGCGCGGTATCCACCAGCCGGTCCCGGGTCCGTCCCATCAGGCGGTCTTCCCGCGCGCTGCTCGGGAAGAGGAGTCCCACCGCCAGGCCGAGGAGCGTCGCTCCGGCGGCGAGCGCGAGGGGATTGTCCTCGAGCGTGTGCTCGAACCCGCCCCGCGCGCGCTGACCGAGGTCGCGCGCCTTGACCTTCGCTTCGGTCCCGAAGTCGCCGGCGCGGCGGGAGAATTCCCCCGCGCGCTCACGGACCGACTGCGCGGCGCCGCTCACGGTGTCCTGCACCGAATGCGCCACGCCGCTCACCTTGTCTCCCACGGTGTGCGCGGCATCGCTCACCTTCTCGCCGACCGTGTGGGCCGCGCGCTTCACCCGGCTCTCCTCCACTTCCTCCATCCCGCCGGCGTACTCGCTCCACCCGGCGCCCCGGTATCCGGGGGCCGCATAGCCGCTGCCGTACCCCGAGCTCCCGTACCCGGAATAGCCGGCGCGGCGCTCCGGGCCGGTATACGTCCAGGTGCGCTCGCTCTCGGAGTTCCGCTTGAGGAGCATCCACGTCACGCCGATGCCGACCATGGTGACCGGAATGGCGTTCTCCCGGAAGGCATCCGCCATGCGGGAGCCGGTGCGGCGCGCCTTGTCGCTCACGTTGGATACGGCGTTGTGGGCCGCGTCCGAGATGGCCTCCTTGGCCCGTTCCTTCATGTTGTGCGGGCTGAGCTTCTCGCCGAGCGCGTCGATGTTGTGGCTCATGCGCTCGCGCGTGGCCTCGATCTCCCGCTCGATCTCCTGGGGGCTCCGCTCCCCGGTGTCACGCATCTCGTGCTCATTCATGGCCGCAACTCCTTTGCCCATTGGACGTCGTCCTTGAGTGTCTCGATCGTTCGCTTCGGCTTGAGGCTGACCTCCTTCATCCGCGTCAGTCCCTTCTGCAGTGTCACGTAGCCGCCGATGGCCATGAGCGCCCCGATGACCAGGGCGGAGAGCCAGGGCGGAAGCCCGACTTCGGCGAGCCCGAGAATGAGGGCGGCGGTGAGGGCCAGGGCGCCGATGAAGGCCACCACGCCACCCCCCGCGAGCGCACCGACGTTGGAGGTGACGCGGGAGACCTTGACGCCCATCTCGGTGCGCGCCAGCTCCGCCTCCTGCCGGACGAGAACGCCGAGGTCGTGCGTCAGCTGGCCGAACAGCTCACCGATCGACCGGTCGTCCCTAATAGCGTGTGGCATCGAAGCCTCCGCCCATGGCGGGCGAACTGCCGAAATCCGGATCGTACGGCTGGATGGCCGTCTCGCGATCGGAGCTCCGGAAGAACCGCGCTGCCAGGACGCCGACCGCGAACGCCGCCCCGATCACGAGCGCCGGCTGCCGCCGGGCGATGTCCTCGAGATCGTCACGAAGTGCCCGGGTATCGCGCTCGCGGAGGTAGCCGGCGGCGCGGTCGAACTGCTGCGCGAGGGATTCCACATATCCCGCGATGCGATCATGCCCCTCGTCACGCAGCTGGTCGGTCGAGGCGCGCACCGCTCCCGCCACGCTCGCCATCGAGCCGGCGAGCTCGCCCTTCCGCTCGTCGATGGCGGAACCGGCCTTGTCCCGCGCCTGCCGGACCCGGGTCCGGGCCTCCTCCGTGATCTTCTGCTTGACCTGCTCCGCCTTGCTTCGGCCGGTTTCCATCGTATCCTCGGTCGTCGTTCCGGCTCGTTCGGTCGCGGCGCCGGGCTGATCGAATGGGGTCGTCATCAATATGCTCCTTGTCTGGCTCTGCCCACCGTGATTCACCCGCGCGCCGCACTTGCCGCGCGTGGACTGTGAAGAATTGGCCGCTGAACGGCTCGGCACGACACTATGGTGCGCCGGACACGCTGCGGTCAGTGCCTTGGGTCACATGAACGGGCATTCGTGGACGCCGGGACGCGATTCGTATAGAATCGGAGCTGAACCAGCCCCGTGTGCGATTTTCGCCGCCACGGGGTCTCCTGTCTGTGCACTCATCGAGGCAATCGTTCGTGTCCGCCCTGCTCCGCACCTCCACCTCCGGATGAGGAATCCCACGGCCCGGGCCATCGCGTGCGCCGGAGTGCTGGCGTGCGCCCTCCTCGCGCCGCCGCGGGTTTCGGCGCAGCGGGGCGATTCCCTCGCACCCGCCGAGCTGGCGGGACTCGACCTCGCCGATCTCGCCCGCATTCCCCTTGCCGCCGACGGCACCGGGGGACGCCCGGTCATGGACGGCGCGGCCGCCACCACCGTCCTCTCGCGCGAGGATATCCGGCGCTCCGGGGCGGTATCGCTTCCCGACCTCCTTCGCTTCGTGCCGGGGTTGCAGGTGGCGCGCGCCGGATCGCGGGAGTGGGTGGTCGGCGCGCGGGAGGTGCACGGGGGGACCGCCAACCGGCTGCTGGTGCTCGTGGACGGGCGCAGCGTGAACTCGCCGCTCGACGGCGGCGCAGCCTGGGACCTTCTCCTCCCGGCGCTCGAAGACGTGGACCGCATCGAGGTAATTCGCGGAGCGGCGGCCGCGCTGCGCGGGGGCCGGGCGGTCGCGGGAGTGGTGGACATCCGTACGCGGCCGGCTGTCGAGACCGACGGTGGCATCACCCTCGCGACGGGAACACGCGAGCGGGCGCGCGCGAGCGTGCGGCACGCCGGCACCTTCGGCGCCGGCCTCGCCTACCGGTTCAGCGCCGGGGCCGACGACCGGCAACCAAGCGCGCTGCCCGACGGCGTCGAGGCCATCGACGACTGGCGAGCGGGTCAGGCGGGATTCCGGGTGGATGGTCCGCCGGGCATCGAGCGCTGGAGCGTGGAAGCGGCAATACATGGCGGAAACGGCGATACGCGTCTCCTCCTCCCGCTCCCCGCAGAACCGTATGCGGCCGTCGAGGACGCGGAGCACGACGTCCGGGGCGTGAACGTTGCCGCGCATTGGTGGCGGGAGCTCGGGGGAGGATCGGATGTCGCGGTCCGGCTCGGTTTCCGGCGGGTGCGGCGTACCGAGACACCCCTCTACGGCACGCACGTCGAAGGGGTGGTGGATGCCGGCCTCGCGTATCGCATGCGGGGGCCGGGCGGGTCCGACCTCCGCTGGGGCGCCGAAGTGGAGCTGGTGAACGACGAAGTCACGGGCGCGCCGGCGGTGCGGCTCTTCCCCGAGCGCCGCGCGACTCATCGCATCGCGGCCTTCGCGCGCGACGTCCGCCCACTCGCGGGGAATCGCCTCCTCCTTTCGCTCGGCGCGGCGTTGGAGCACAACGGCCTGAGCGGCGCCGAGTTCCTGCCCGAGATGCGGCTCACCTGGACGCCGGGAGCGATCCACCAGTTCTGGGGGGTGGTCTCGCGGACCGTCCGGGTTCCGACCCGGCTCGACCGGGACGGCACGGCTGTCGGCGCCGAGCTGAACGAGCCGGTGGAGCAGAGGCTCCTGCCGGGCGGGGAGCTCGAGAGCGAATCCCTCCTCAATCTCGAAAGTGGCTATCGGCTGACCCCCGGGCGCGGCTTCTCCGTGGACCTCGCGCTCTTCGACACCGAGTACCGCCGGCTCCAGTCGCTGGAGGATGGGGCGCTGGACGATTCAGGACCGCGCGCGGTGCGCCCGCTCTCGCTGGGCAACGCCGCACGTGGCCGGAGCTGGGGTGGCGAGGTGGCGATGGCCGCCCGGCCCCTTCCGGGATGGCGGCTCCGTGCGGCGTACGGATTCCTCCGGAGCCGGATCGAGAGCGAAGCGGACGCCGGGACCGGCTCGGTGCCCCGCGCCCTGGCGGGCATCCATCCGGAGCATCAGGCCAGTCTGCGCTCGGCGATGGACCTGCCCGGGAACGTCGAGCTCGATGTCGCGCTGCGCTACGTGGGAGCCCTGGCTGGCCTCGGCGTGCCGAACTATCTGACCGGCGACGTCCGGCTCGGCTGGCGCTGGAGGCGCAGGCTCGATCTGGCGGTGGTGGGGAACGACCTCTTTGCGCCGGCGCATCGGGAGTTTCCCGCCGGTCCCTATGGAGCGGACGATCGGCTCATCGAGCGCCGCGGCCACGTGGAGCTGACATGGCACTTCTGATGCGGGCTTCCGCCCGGGGGCTCGTGCTCCTTGCCACCCTGGGCTTCCCCCCTGCCGCCGCCGCGCAGTCCGCCGTCCCGGCGGGGTCGCTGGAGTATCAGGTCAAGGCGGCCTACCTCCTCAACTTCGCCCGGTACGTGTCGTGGCCGGAGGGCGCCTTCGCGTCACCGACGGCGCCGCTCCCCATCTGCGTGCTCGGGGCCGACCCGTTCGGGAACGCACTCGACGAGGTGGTGGCGGGACAGGGCGCCCGCGACC
>DASTYH010000366.1:0-4664 GCA_035765075.1 Gemmatimonadales bacterium | reverse complement strand
CGCCCGGAGCTCGTTCCGGTCGGCGTGCGCCGAGTACCCGCCGATCGTCTCGATCTCGGCGCGGATCGGATGCTCCTCCCCGAAGATCCGGACGAGCTTGTCGCCGTCCTGGATCCGCCGGCCGAGCGTGTTCTCGCCCTGATAGCCGACGAAGAGGATGCAGTTGCGATGGTCCCCGCCGTGGTTCTTGACGTGGTGCAGGATCCGGCCCGCTTCGACCATCCCGGACGCCGCGATGATGATCGCGGGGCCCTGCAGCGTGTTCAGCTTCTTCGACTCCTCCACGTCCCGCGTGTAGGTGACGAGCGAGAAATCGAAGAGCGGCGAATCGGAGTCCACCAGCCGCTCGTTGCGGTCGAAGATGTCGGGGTGCAGGCGGAAGACGGTGGTCGCCTCCACGGCGAGCGGGCTGTCGATGAAGACGGGGATGCGCGGGATCCTGCCGAGGCGGAAGAGCTCGTTGAGCGCGTAGACCAGCTCCTGCGTCCGCCCGACGGCAAAGGCGGGAATGAGGATCTTCCCGCCCCGCGCCGCGACGCGCCGCACGAGCTCGCCGAGATGCTCCTCGGCGCCCATGACGCTCTCGTGCTCGCGCTCGGCGTACGTGGATTCGATGATGAGCGTGTCCACCGGGCCGCCCGGCGGATCGGGGTCGCGGATGATCGGGAGCCCGGCGCGTCCGATGTCGCCCGAGAAGACGAGCCGATGGGGGGCTCCCTCCGTGATCCGGATGTCCACGCTCGCCGAGCCGAGAATGTGGCCGGCATCGGTGAACTCGACGGTCATGTTCTTCCGCAGATGCTGGAGCCGGCGGTACGGTACGCCGACGATCAGCTCCTGCGTGCGCGCGGCGTCGCGCATCGTGTAGAGGGGCTCCGATTCCGGCGCGGCCTTTCCGTGCCGCATCACGTACTCGAAGTCCTTCTCCTGGATGTGGGCCGCATCGGCGAGCATCACCGCGCAGAGATCGCGGGTGGCGGCCGTGGCGTGGATGGGGCCGTGGAATCCCCGGTTCACGAGGAGGGGCAGGCGGCCGGCATGATCGATGTGGGCGTGGCTCAGGACCACGGCATCCACCCGCCGCGCATCGAGCGGAAAGTTCCGGTTGAGCTCGGCCGCCTGCTTCCGGCTCCCCTGGAAGAGGCCGGCATCGAGCAGGATGCGCGCGCCGGCGGCCTCGAGCAGGTGCATCGAGCCGGTCACCTGCCCGGCGGCTCCCCAGAACGTGAGTCGGATTCCGGCCATCCCTGCTCCTTGCGTGGTGGATTCCCTGCGGGGCAGGGAGGGCGCTCTCAGCGCGTGCCGAAGAGGCGGTCGCCGGCGTCGCCCAGGCCGGGGAGGATATAGCCGTGGGCGTTGAGCTCCCGGTCGAGCGCGGCGGTGTACACCGGGACATCGGGGTGCGCGTCGAGGAGCCGGCGGACCCCTTCCGGCGCCGCCACGAGGCAGAGGAAGCGGATCCGCTTCGCTCCCGCCCGCCGAAGGGCGCCGACCGCGGCGACGGCCGAGCCGCCGGTGGCGAGCATCGGATCGAGAATGAAGAAGTCGCGCTCCATCTCGTCGCTGGGAATCTTGAAGTAGTAGTCCACCGGCTGCAGCGAATCGTGGTCCCGGTAGAGGCCGATGTGCCCGACCCGGGCAGACGGGATCAGCTGCGCGATCCCGTCCACCATGCCGAGGCCCGCCCGGAGGATCGGGACGAGGGTCAGCTTCTTTCCCGCCACCTGCATCCCGGTCATCCGCTCGAGCGGGGTCTCGACTTCGACCGGCTCGAGGGCCAGGTCCTTCGTCACCTCGTACGCCATGAGCATGGCGATCTCGTTGACCAGCTGCTTGAAGTCGCGGGTGGTCGTCTCGCGGTCGCGGAGCAGCGTCAGCTTGTGCTGGATGAGCGGATGCGCCAGGACGGTGAGGTTCGGAAAGGAGGGCATGCCGGCGACTATCGCGGAGCGATCGGTGCGGTCCATTCGGTGCGCTCCCACGCAAGCCGGAGCGTCGCGGCGCCGTCGGCGGGCTCGATCGCGATGGTGAAGCGCTCCATCGGCTCGGCGAGCTCCCGCCGGGCAAGGGGAATCCGCACGAGGTCCTGCGCCGGATCGTACTCCGTACCCCACTGTCCGGTCTGCCGGTTCACGATCAGCATCGCGCCGTCGGCCACGGGGAGGGTGAAGAGTGAGTAGCTCCCTGCCGGCACCTCCACGCCGCCGATCGTGATATTGCCCGTAGTCGTGAAGCCGGTGGCGGCGTTTGCCCCGGTGCGCCAGACGCGGCCCAGCGGAACGACGCCCCCCATGATCACGCGCCCCCGCGCGAGGGGGCGGCCATAATCGATCGTGAGCTCCGCGGCGCCTACGGTGGCGCGCACGGTATCCCGCCGCGAGAGCGGGCCCGCCCCTTCCCGCAGCTCCCGCTCCGCAAAGGCGCGCGCCACGGCGGCCACATCGATCGAGGCGTGCCGGGTGACCCGCACCTTCTGGGTCGTGGCCGATGCGTCGAGCGCGAGGATCCGTCCCGCCCGGTCGGTCCGGACGAAGAGCGGGTCCCCGAAGAAGTCGATCGTGACCTCCCGCGGCGCCCGCCGGATCACGGTCGTGCGGAGCGCATTGAGCACCCCGGGAAAGACCAGATCCACCGTCAGCGTGTCGGCGCCGCGGGCGACGGCCCGACGGACCAGGTTTTCGTAGAGCGAATAGGTGAACGGGAGAAAGATCGACGCGCCGGGCGCGGGATTCACGGCATAGCGGCGCACACTGTCACCGGATTCGACGGTGACGCGCACGCTGTCCATCTGGAAGCTGACGGTGCTGGATTGCGCCTGCGTGGTATCGGTGCCGTCCCCCGGCAGGGTGGTCATCTCGAAGCGGGTGATGGCGCCATCCCGACCGAGGTGTGCCGCGTAGTGGACCACGGCGGCGCGGGGGACCCGGATTGCACGGGTCCCCGCCAGCAGGGTGTCCGAGCGGGTGAACCGTTCCGCCGCCACGGTGTCGTTGCCGAGCATGACGAGAAAGGCGGCCTTCTCGGTCGCCTGCGCGGCGGCGATTCCGGGAAGGGCGGCGAGCGCCGCGGCCAGGACGAGGCGGGCGATCAGATCTCGACCTGGACCCGGCGGCATGTCGAGGTGACTTCGTCGCAGATGCCGGCGTGCAGAGTGCCCCGGATCCCGGACTCCTCACCCGCCATCCACGCCGCTGGCGGGGCGGTATAGTAGAGGGAGTCGTGGCTCACCGCGGTCGTGTCGAACCGGAGCACCCGGCCGTCCCGGAGCTCGAGGCGCGGCTTCACCGCGGCGCTCAGCTTGACGTCAGGCGGCGCGATCACGAGGAGCCGGGTTCCTCCCGACGACGGAGTGCGCTCGACCCTGAGGTCGGGGACGTCGGGCGCGGGCGAGCGCCCGCCGGCGCAGGCCGCGGCCGCGAGGACGATGGAGAGAAGCGTTGAGCGGGACCGGAACATTGGGGGAAACGTAGCGCGGGAGTCGGCGTGCGGACAGGCGGGGGAGGGATGACTCCCCGCGGCCAAGGATCTCGTAGGAGGGGGAATACCTCCAGCGGAGCATGCATGGTGCGCAACCCGGCTGCCGTCTCGATTCGCAGTATCGTCTTCGGACTCGTGGGCCTCCTCGTCACCGCCGGGTCGGCGCCCGCCCAGACTCCGCCCCCCACGTGCGAGGCCGCCGTGTACCGGCAGTTCGACTTCTGGGTCGGGGACTGGGACGTCTCGGTGGGAGGGAGGCCCGGCGGAAGGAACCTCATCACCTCGGAGGAGAAGGGGTGCCTGATCCACGAGCACTGGACGGGGGGAAGCCAGACCGGGCAGAGCTTCAATTTCTACGACCGGAACGACGGGATGTGGCACCAGGTCTGGGTGTCGAGCACCGGCTCGGTGCTCCGCCTCCATGGCCGCCTCCGGGATGGGGCGATGGTGTACGAAGGGGAGGCCAGACGCCCCGACGGGATCGTGGTGCTCCACCGGCTGGTCTTCACGCCCAATGCGGACGGCACCGTCCGGCAGCACTGGACGAGCTCCACCGACGGTGGAACCACGTGGCAGGACGCCTTCGACGGGCTCTATCGTCGTCGAGGCCGGTAACTCCTTCCCCGGCGAGGGATTCCGGCGGATCGTCGGCCTTGGATTTCGGGAGCCGGCTCCCTATATTCCCGGCCCTTCGGCCAGGTAGCTCAGTTGGTAGAGCAGCGGACTGAAAATCCGCGTGTCGGGGGTTCGATTCCCTCTCTGGCCATGCGCGATCACTTCGATCGCCCAGCATCTCCGGACGCGTAGATGGCCACTCGAGTTGAGTGGCCATCTTTGTGGGGGGACTCAGTCCGCAGATCCGGCCGATGCCGGGGCGTCCAGGGGGAGAAGCTCCGAGTACTTTCTCTCGCAGTCCGGGCAGAGCCCGTGGCTGAACTGCGCCAGGCTGCCCTCCGAGAAATGCGCCTCCAGGGCCCGCCAGCCTCTGCCCTCCTCCCGGATCTTCTTGCAGCCAGCGCAGATCGGGATGATCTCCCGCAGTCCGGTCCAGCGCTGCTGGGACAGATCCGTATCGGTCCCGACCATGCGCATGGGCCTGCCGTCCGGGCT
Source organism: Gemmatimonadales bacterium (assembly GCA_035765075.1). GTDB lineage: Bacteria > Gemmatimonadota > Gemmatimonadetes > Gemmatimonadales > GWC2-71-9 > CAMLLJ01. The sequence goes on along the minus strand of DASTYH010000366.1, from coordinate 77 downwards.
CCGTGTAATCACTCGGCCGCGATCCAGGTTCCACCGCCAGGTGCCGTCGTTCCTCCGCAGCCGGTTCACGCACTCAT
>DASTYH010000365.1:0-3230 GCA_035765075.1 Gemmatimonadales bacterium | reverse complement strand
CAACATCACGGCGGCCCTCGCCGCGCTGGAGCGCCTGCCGGCCGCAGCCCCCGATTGATTCGGGGTCGGGTCCCCGCTAGCTTTCGCCCCAGAGAAGGGGAGTAGCTCATCCGCCGGCCGCCCGGCGGACGGCCGCATCGTCAAGACTGTCCGCAGGATGCGGGCACGGTTCGGCCGGGACGCGGAGGCGAGGCCTCCGACATCAGAGCGAGACCTTCGTCCGGCGCTGCCATGGCAGTGGGACGAAGGTCTCGCTTTTGTCATGCGGCCAACTGCTGGTGGAGACCATGCACAACAACGTCAAGACGTTCATCCTCATGGCAGGCCTGATGGGGCTCTTCCTGGCGGCCGGGCAGCTGCTCGGCGGCTCGAACGGCCTCATCATGGCGCTCGTCATCGGGGGCGCGTTCAACTTCATCATGTACTTCTTCTCGGACCGGCTGGTCCTGAAGATGTACCGGGCCCAGGTCGTGACGGAGGCCGAGGCGCCCGAGCTTTACCGGATCGTGGACCGGCTCCGCCAGCGGGCGGGACTGCCCATGCCGGTCGTCGCCATCGCCCCGCACGAGCAGCCGAACGCCTTCGCCACGGGCCGGAGTCCGGAGAAGGCGGTCGTGGCCGTGACGACGGGCATCCTGCGCCAGATGCCGGCGGAGGAGCTCGAGGGGGTGATCGCGCACGAGCTCGCGCACATCAAGAACCGCGACATGCTGATCTCCACCATCGCGGCGGGAATCGCGGGCGCGCTCTCGAACCTCCCCTACCTCCTCATGTTCGGCGGCGGGGACGACGAAGGGGGCCATCCCATCGCGCAGCTCGCGCTGATCATCCTGGCGCCGCTCGGGGCGATGCTGATCCAGTTCGCCGTCTCCCGCCAGCGGGAATTCGAGGCGGATCGGGTCGGCGCGCTGATCCTGGGCCGGCCGCTCCCCCTCGCGCGCGCTCTCGTGCGGCTGGACGCGATGGCGCGGCAGATTCCCATGCATGTCGCCCCCGCGGTGGCGCCCCTCGCCCAGGTGAACCCGCTCGCGGCCTACGGCGGCGGGGTAGCACGGCTCTTCAGCACTCATCCTCCCACGGCGGAGCGCGTGGCGCGGCTCGAGGCCATGGCCCAGGGCCGCTAGGTGGGACACCATGACCTGAGCGTCTGGCTCGGGTTCACCGGCGTGGTCGCGCTGCTCCTCTTTCTCGACCTCGCCGTGCTCAACCGCCGGTCCCACGTCCTCTCCATGCGGGAGGCGCTCAGGTGGAGCGGGAGCATCGTCACGCTCGCGCTCCTCTTCGGCGTCTTCCTCTTCGTCCGGGAGGGAAGCCGCGCGGCGCTCGAGTACTACACGGGCTACCTGATCGAGCTGAGCCTCAGCGTCGACAACCTCTTCGTCTTCATCCTCGTCTTCCAGTACTTCGGGGTCCCCGCGGATCTCCAGCCGCGGGTGCTCAAGTGGGGAATCCTCGGCGCCATCGTGATGCGGCTCATCATGATCCTGGCCGGGGCGCTCCTCCTCGACCGCTTCCACTGGATCATCTACATCTTCGGCGCGATCCTGATCTACACCGGCATCCACATGTTCTCGTCGAAGGAGGAGCGGATCGAGCCGGAGCGGAATCCGATCGTGCGGCTCGCCCGGCGGATCCTCCCCTTCACCGACACGTACTCGGGCCAGCGCTTCTTCGTGCGCTCGCTCCGGGGGAAGCTGATGGCCACCCCGCTCCTGCTCGTCCTGCTCGTGGTCGAGTGGACCGATCTCGTCTTCGCCGTGGATTCCATCCCCGCGGTGTTCGCGGTGACCCGGGACCCGTTCATCGTCTACACCTCGAACATTTTCGCCATCCTGGGTCTCCGGGCACTCTTCTTCGTCCTCGCCGACATGATGCATCGCTTCGACTACCTGAAGCCGGCGATCGCCGTGATCCTCGTGTTCGTGGGGATCAAGATGCTCGTGAGCTCGTGGGTCCCCATCCCCACGCTGCTCTCGCTCGGCGTGATCATCGTGACCCTCGCCGCGGGCGTGGTGCTCTCCCTGCGGAAGACCCGGCGGGAGGCGACGGCGGCGGGCGGCTGAGGGACGGGCCGTTCCCCGTTTCCCTCCCCCCCGTATATTCGTCGGATGCCGACATCAGCCGAGGGTCTCGAACGGCCCGCCGAAGCGACGGGAGGATTTCTCGCGCGGCTCGGCCTTTCCCGGCCCGAGCTTCGCGCCTGGGCGATGTACGACTGGGCCACCTCCGCGATGCAGACCGTGATCATGACGGCGGTCTTCCCCATCTATTTCGTGAGCGTGGCGGGTGCCGGCCTCCCCCCCGAGCGGGCGACGCAACAGCTCTCGCTCGTCAACTCGATCGCGCTCACGCTCATCGCCGTCGCCTCGCCGATCCTCGGCGCCATCTCGGACCTGGCGGGCAACAAGAAGGCGCTCCTCGCGGGGTTCATGATCGCGGGGGTGCTCGCCACGGGCGGGATGTACTGGATCCAGCGGGGGGACCTGGGGCTCGCTTCGGCGCTGTTCATCGTCTCGATGATCGGCGCCACCGGCAGCTTCGTGTTCTATGAATCGCTCCTTCCGCACGTGGCGCACGCCGACGAGATCGACCGCGTCTCGACCGCCGGCTTTGCGCTCGGCTACATCGGCGGCGGGCTCCTCCTTGCGCTCAACCTCGCGTGGATCCAGAAGCCGGCGCTCTTCGGACTCCCGTCGGGGGAAGGGCTTTCCCCCTCGGCCGCGACGCTTCCCGCGCGGCTCGCCTTCGTGTCGGTGGCGGTCTGGTGGGCCCTCTTCTCGATCCCGCTCTTCCGCCGCGTTCCCGAGCCGCCCCGGAAGCGGGAGGCGGACGAGCCGCGGGCGGGCCACGCCGTCCTCGGCGCCTTCACCCGGCTCGGCGAGACCTTCCGCGAGCTCCGCGGCTTCCGGCACGCCTTCATCTTCCTCCTGGCCTTCCTGATCTACAACGACGGCATCCAGACCATCATCAAGATGGCGACCGCCTACGGCACCGAGATCGGCATCGGCGCGGGCGCGCTCATCGCGGCGATCCTCATCGTGCAGTTCGTCGGCGTCCCCTTCGCCCTCCTCTTCGGCCTGCTCGCCGGGCGCATCGGCGCGAAGCGCTCGATCTTCCTCGGCCTGCTCGTCTACGGCGGGATCAGCGTGCTCGGCTTCTACATGCGCACGGCGGCGCACTTCTACCTGCTCGCCATCCTCGTCGGCATGGTGCAGGGCGGGACGCAGGCG
>DASTYH010000364.1:0-2384 GCA_035765075.1 Gemmatimonadales bacterium | reverse complement strand
AGCTTGAAGCTGAGGGTGATGCCGGCCATGACCGGCACCATGTCCCCGAGGTGCGAGATCTGGCCCACGAAGCCGCGATCGAGGTCGCCGAAGTGGATGTTCAGCTCGCGACCGCGGGTGGGCGAGTCACCCTTGGCCATGTACTGCCGGATGATCTCCAGCGGCTGCGCGCCCTGGACCAGCATGGAGCCGAGGTTGCGGATGAGCGGCGAGAGAAAGTCGCCCTTTCCGCGGTCGAGCGCGAAGGCGCTACCCACCGCATCGGCCTCCTGGCCGAGCGAGCGGAACAGGCCGCCGACGACCTTCGTCTGGCGATAGAGGTTGACGAGGCGCTCCTCGAGGGAGCGGGTCAGCCGCATCCAGTAATAGAGCTCGAGCTGCTGGTCGCGGGAGAGGCTGGAGGTGAGGGGCGGGGCTGGAGCGGCGCGAGAGGCGGCCAAGACGAGTCCTTGACGGTGACGGTGCCGGCGGAACCGCGGGGAAAAATCACCGGGGGCGGGGTCGAAATCAAGCTGGCTACTTCGCGGCCTCCAGGGCCTCCAGCGCCACGGCCGTCAGGGCGCGGACGCCGATCGGGATGGCCCCGTCGTCCGCGAGGAAGGTGGGCGTGTGATGCCCGCCGGACGCCTGGCCAGGGGGCACGGCGCCGAGCTTGAAGTAGAAGCTCGGGACCCGCCGGGAGAAGTAGGAGAAGTCCTCCGCACCCGTCTCCGCCTGCACCAGGCCGACGTTGTCTCGGCCGACCACGCGCTCGAGCACCGGGCGGAAGCGCGCCGCGAGCGCCGAATCGTTGGCGGTGACCGGAATGGTCTCCTCGAACTCGAGCTCGAACGTGGCGCCCGCCGCCGCCGTCACACCCGCCATGATGGCGTGCATCCGCGCCTTGATCGTGGCGGTGACGGAATCGTCGAACGTCCGCACGGTGCCCGCGAGCTCCGCACTGCCGGCGATGATGTTCGACCGGTCGCCGGCGCGGAACACGCCGACGGTGACGACCGCGGGCACGAACGGCGTGAGCGTCCGGCTCACGATCGTCTGCAGCCCGGTCACGACCTCCGCGGCCGTCACGATCGCATCGACCCCCAGGTGGGGCGTGGCGCCGTGCGCCTGGCGCCCCACGATGCGCGCACGCCAGGAGGTGGCGGAGGCGTACTGCGGTCCCGGCGTGAACGAGAGCTTCCCGAGCTGCTCCCAGTCGCCCACTTCGTCGGGATGGTCCCCGTTGGTGTGCAGCGCGAGGAGGACGGCGGGCGAGGGATCCTCGAGGACACCCTCCTCGATCATGAGACTGGCGCCGCCCTTTTCTCCCGGGGGCGCCCCTTCCTCCGCCGGCTGGAAGATGAACAGGACCGTACCGGCGAGCCGCTCCCGCTCGGACGCGAGCACCTCGGCCACCCCGAGGGCCACGGCCACGTGGATGTCGTGGCCGCACGCGTGGGAGACGCCGGTCTCGCGCCCCAGGTACTCGGTGCGCTCGACCGAGCGGAAGGGGAGATCGATCGTCTCGGTGACGGGAAGGGCGTCCATGTCCGCGCGCACGCCGACGACCGGGCCGGGACGGCCGCCGCGCAGCACACCGACGACGCCGGTGCGGGCGATTCCCTCCCGCACCTCGAGGCCGAGGCGCCGGAGCTCGCGCGCAACGACGCCTGCCGTCCGCACTTCACGGTTGCTGAGCTCGGGATGACGGTGCAGGTCGTGCCGCAGCTCGATCAGCGCCGGGGCGATCCGCTCCACCTCGGCGGCAATCCGCGCCTCGTCGCCGCGTGCCGCCGGGAGCGAAACGACGGACCCCACGGCCGGGGTGACCCGCGAGGCCCGGACTTGGGCGCCGAGGGGGGCGGCGAGGAGCAGCGCCAGGATGGGCGCGAGGACAGCCGGGCGGCCACTCACGCCGACTGGATCCGCATCCCGTAGAACGAGCGATAGACGAAGAGGAGCGATGCCGCGAAGAAGACGGCCGCGAGCGTCACGCTGAGTCCGGTGCCGCGCTCGGCGGCCAGGTAGACACCGAGCTCCACCGCGAGAAGGCCGAAGAGCGTGGTGAACTTGATCACCGGGTTCATCGCCACCGACGAGGTGTCCTTGAACGGGTCGCCCACGGTATCGCCGACCACGGACGCATCGTGCAGCGGCGTGCCTTTCATCTTGAGCTCGGTCTCCACGATCTTCTTCGCGTTGTCCCAGGCGCCGCCGGCGTTGGCCATGAAGATGGCCTGGAAGAGGCCGAAGAGGGCGATCGAGATCAGGTAGCCGATGAAGAAGAACGGTTCGACGAACGCAAACGCCAGCGTTGCGAAGAACACGGTCAGGAAGATGTTGAACATCCCCTTCTGCGCATACTGGGTGCAGATCTCGACGACCTTCCGGCTGTCTTCGACCGA
>DASTYH010000363.1:0-7655 GCA_035765075.1 Gemmatimonadales bacterium | reverse complement strand
GGCGTGGTCAACGGCTCGCTGCAGTTCGATGCCGCCACGCTCACGCCGACCTACCGCTTCCAGAAGGGGGTGCCGGGGCGCTCGTACGGGCTCGCCATCGCCCGGAGGCTCGGACTCCCCTCGAGCGTCATAGGTGATGCGGAGGCGCGGGTTCCCGAGGCCGAGCGGGGACTCGATCAGCTCCTTGCCGCGGTCGAGGCGCGGCAGCAGGAAGTCGCCCGGCGCGAGGCGGAGCTCGCGGAACGCGCCCTCGATTCCGAGTCGCTGTCGGCCCGGCTGGCGCTGCAGAAGGAATCGCAGGAGGCGCGGGAGGAGGAGCTCCGCCGCCGGGAGCGGGATGCCGACCGGCGCGCGCGCGAGCAGGCGCGGCGCTACCTCCTCGATGCGCGCGCCACCGTGGAAGCGGCGCTCGGGGCCGCCCGCACCGCCGCCGACGATGCCGCGGTCAAGGAGGCGCGCCGCACGCTCGAGGAGGCGATCCGGACCGAGGGCGCCGCTCTTGCCGAGGCGGCGGCGGGTGATGGCGCGCCTGCGGCGGCCGACGGCGGCGCGCTCGCGGCGGGCCAGCGGGTGCGTACGCCCGCCGGCGCGGTCGGCGAAGTGCTCGAGCTTCGGGGAGACGGGCGCGCGGTGGTGCGCGTCGGAGCTATGAAGATGGTCGTGGAGTCGGGCACGCTCACCCGGGTGAGCGGGGGCGGGAAGCGGGAGCGGGCGGAGCCGGCGCGGGGCGATGCGCCGCCGGTGGAGGCGGCGCTCGAGATCGACCTCCGCGGCATGACGGGCGACGAGGCGGAATCGGCGACCATCGCGGCAGTGGATGCCGCGATCCTCGCCGAGCATCCCTATCTTCGGATCATTCACGGCATGGGAACCGGCGTGGTACGGGAGCGCGTCCGGCGCGTCGTGTCCGGGGACCGCCGTGTCCGGGCGTTCGCGTTTGCGCCGCGGAACCAGGGGGGCACGGGCGTGACCATCGTCGAGTTCGCCGAATGATTCCCGACGACGTCATCGAGCAGGTGCGGGAGAGCGCCGACGTCCTCGGCATCATCGGGGAGTCGGTGCAGCTCAAGCGCACCGGCGCCGACTGGCGCGGCCCCTGTCCCTTCCACGGAGGGAAGAACCGCAACTTCGCGGTCATTCCGAAGAAGGGCCTCTTCTACTGCTACGTCTGCCACGAAGCGGGAGATGTCTTCTCCTACCTCATGAAGCGCTTCGGGATGGACTACCCCACGGCGGTGCGGGATGTGGCCCGCCGCTCGGGAATCGTGATCCCCGAGCGGACCGCGGTGGCGGGACCTGATCCCCACGAGCCGCTCTACACGGCGGCGGCCGCGGCGCACGAGTGGTTCACGCGCCAGCTGCAGGAGCTCCCCGAGGCCGAGGTGGCGCGGGCGTATCTCGCAAGCCGGGAGATCCCGCTCGACACCGCCCTCCGGCTGGGGCTCGGGTACGCGCCGAGGGGCAAGGCATTTCTCGAGGAGATGCAGCGGCTCGGCATCGGCGAGCCCGCCCTTCTCGAGGCGGGACTCACGCTCCGGCGCGAGGACGGAAGCGCCGGCATCCGGTTCCGCGGCCGGCTCATCTTCCCGATCCATGATTTCCGGGGACGGCCCGTGGCGTTCGGCGGCCGGATCCTCGGCGAGGGGGAGCCGAAGTACCTCAACTCGCCCGAGTCGCCGATCTTCCACAAGGGGAAGACGCTCTACAACCTCCACGCGGCGCGGAACGCCATCCGCCGGGAGGAGGCGGCCATCGTCGTCGAAGGGTACTTCGATGTGATCCGCCTGGTTCTGGCCGGCATCGAGAACGTGGTGGCCCCGCTGGGCACCGCCCTGACCCCGGATCAGGCGGCGCTGCTCCGGCGTTACGCGCCGACGGTGACGCTGCTCTACGACAGCGATCAGGCGGGACTCCGGGCGACCTTCCGCGCCGGTGACGAGCTGCTGCGGCAGAACGTCCGGGTCCGCGTGGCGACGATGCCGGAAGGCGAGGATCCCGATACGATCGTCCGATCGGGGGGTGCGGCCGCGCTCCGCCCCATCCTCGATGACGCGCAGGATTTCCTCGACCGCAAGATCCAGCTCCTCGCCGCACGGGGGTGGTTCGAGGACACCGAGCACCGCCGACGGGCGCTCGATCGCCTGCTCCCCACGATCCGCGCCGCCGCCGATCCCATTACGCGTGAGCTCTACCTCACGCGCGTGGCCGAACGGAGCGGCGTGAACCGGGCGGTGCTGGAGCAGGAGCTTCGACTGCAGCCGCGGCGCTATGAGGGACCTCCGTCCGGGCAGGGTCGGAGCGCCGCATCGCCGACGGAGCCGCCGCCGGAGCCGGAAGGGGCCCGTGCCGAGGAGGAGCTCCTCCGGGTGATGGTCCATTCGCCCAACTGGCGGGAGCGGGCTCGCGAGCTCCATCGGCCGGAGCACTTCGACCAGCCCGCCCACCGTGAGCTGTTCATCGAGCTCCTGGCGCTTCCCGCGGGGGCGGCGGCTTCGCAACTGCCGCCCTCGCTGAGCCACGCGGCTCAGCTCAAATGGATCGAAATCCGGGAGGGCGCCGACCGGCTGGCCGGCGCGGACGTGGACGCCGTCTTCACCGCCACCTCCGCCGCGCTCCTCTCCCGCGCCGAGCGCCGCGAGATCGACCGCATCGCCGACCCGGTGGAGCGCCGCCGCAAGCTCGACGATCTCCTCCGCCGCTACGGCAAGGCGGAACAGGCCCGCTGGCTCCAGCGGGCGGTAAGGAAACGGAAGTGAGCCAGGCCTTCCCCGCGCCGCCGCTCCGCTGGGTGATCGCGCCGCCGCCCGACGAAGGGGCTGTGGCGGTGCTGATGTCGGAACTGAACCTGCCGCACGCGCTCGCCTCGCTGCTCGTCCAGCGGGGGCACGGCACGCCGGAGCTCGCGCGGCGATTCCTGCGCCCCTCGCTCGCGGACCTGGCGGATCCCCTGTCTCTGGCCGGCATGGCGGAGGCGGTGGAGCGGATCGCGCGAGCGGTGCACGGAGGCGAGGGAATCCTCGTGCACGGCGACTACGACGTGGACGGCCAGTGCGCGACGGCCATCATCACTCGCGCGCTTCGGGCGGCCGGCGCGCGCGTGACGCCGTTCGTGCCGCATCGCCTGCGGGATGGATACGACTTCGGACCGGCGGGGAACCGGGCCGCCGTCGATGCGGGCGCCACGCTGGTGATCACCTGCGATTGCGGTATCACCGCCGTGGAATCGGTACGGGCCGCGCGTGCGGCCGGGCTCGACGTCGTCATCACCGATCATCACCTCCCCGCCGCCGAACTGCCGGAGGCGACCGCGGTCGTCGATCCGCAGCGCGCGGATGATGCCTCGGGCCTCGGCACGCTCTGCGGGAGCGGCGTGGCGTTCAAGCTGGTGCACGCACTGATACCGGTCCTCGGGCTCCCCGCCAACCTGCACCTGCACCTCCTCGATTATGTCGCCCTCGCCACGGTGGCCGACGTCGTGCCGCTGACGGGAGAGAACCGCATCCTCGTCAAGCACGGCCTCCGGGTCCTCGGCGACAGCCGCTGGTCCGGGCTCCGCGCGCTCGTCGAATGCTGCGGGCTCGGAGGTCGCGAGCTTCGCGCGGGGCAGCTCGGATTCATCCTGGGCCCCCGTCTCAACGCGGCGGGCCGGATCGGCGATGCCGGCGAGGGAGTGCGACTCCTGCTCACCGATGATCCCGTCGAGGCGGGCCCACTCGCCCGGCGGCTCGAGGAGCTGAACGGAGAGCGCCAGGCGCTCGACCAGCGGATTCTCGACGAGGCGCTCGAGCAGGTGGAGCGGCATGCCGACCCGGAGCGCGACGCGGGGCTCGTGCTCACCGGCGAGGGATGGCACCCGGGCGTCATCGGGATCGTGGCGTCCCGCATCGTCGAGCGGTACGGCCGGCCCACGTTCCTGATCGCCTTCGACGCGGAGATCGGGAAGGGGTCGGGGCGGAGCATCTCCCGGTTCGATCTGCACGCCGCGCTGGGCGACTGCGCCCCGCTCCTCGAGCGCTACGGGGGCCACCGGATGGCCGCCGGTCTCACGATCCGCCGGGAACACCTTGACGCCTTCCGTGAGCGCTTCGCGGCGGCGGCCCGCGCGCGGCTCGCGCCGGAGGACCTGGGCCCGGAGCAGCGGGTGGATCTCGTCGTGGGGCTGGAGGAGGTCACGCCCGATCTCGAGCGGCTCTGCCGCTTTCTCGAGCCATGCGGAACCGGCAATCCCGGTCCCGTCTTCGGCGTGCGCGGCGCCCGCCTCGCGGGGCATTCCCGCGTGGGCGCCAACCACCTCAAGGGAACGCTCGACGACGGGCGCGCCAGGCTCTCGGCCATCGGCTTCCAGTGGGCCGACCGGGTGCCGTGGCTGGCGGGCGAGAGCGGGCGGCTCGATGCCGCGTTCCGGGTGGAGCGGAACGAGTTCAACGGCACGGTGACCCTGCAGGCTCGGCTCGTCGCGCTCTCCCCCTGCCGTCCCGGATGAGGATCGTGGCCGGCGCGTTCGGCGGCCGGCGGATCGCGGCGCCGCGCGATGCCCGCGTCCGGCCCACCTCCGATCGGGTGCGCGAGGCATGGATGAGCATCCTGGCCAAGGAGATACCGGGCGCGCGGGTGCTCGATCTCTTCGCGGGGAGCGGCGCGCTCGGCCTCGAGGCGCTCTCCCGCGGCGCGCGGGAGGTGGACTTCGTCGAGATGCACCGCGCCTCGCTCGCCGCGCTCCGGGCCAACATCGAGGCGCTCGGCGTCGACGATCGCGTCCGGGTGCACCGCGCCGATGCCGAGCGCTTCATCCAGGGGCTCGCGCCGGGGGCGTACGATCTCGCGTTTGCGGATCCGCCCTATTCGATCGATTATGCGGGGCGGATCGCCGCGCACTTCCGGCGCGTCCCCTTCGCGCGCATTCTTTCGGTCGAGCACCGCGCCGACGTGGCCCTTCCGGGCGACGATACCCGCCGCTACGGCGACACGGCGATCACCTTCTTCCACGCCTCATGACGCGCACCGCGCTCTACCCGGGGTCGTTCGATCCGCCGACCCGGGGGCACGAGGACCTGATCCGCCGGAGCCTCGCGCTCTGCGACCATCTCATCGTGGCCGTGGCGATCAACGCCTCCAAGCAGCCCCTCTTCACCGTCGAGCAGCGGCTCGAGCTCCTCCGCAGCACCGTCGGCCCCGATCCCCGCGTGACGTTCGAGACGTTCGACGGCCTGCTCGTCGAGTTCGCGCGCGCGCGGGGGGCCACGATGGTGGTGCGCGGACTTCGTGCCGTGAGCGACTTCGATTACGAGTTCCAGATGGCGCTGATGAACCGGCAGCTCAATACCGCGCTCGAGACCGTCTTCCTCGTCCCCGCGGTGGACCTCACCTTCCTCAGCTCGAGCATCGTGCGCGAGGTTGCGCGCTACGGTGGCGACGTCTCGTCGCTCGTCCATCCCACCGTCGCCGCGGCGCGCGCGCGCCGCTTCCGCCCATGAGCTTCCGCCGGAGTCTCCTCGAGCGTGCCCGCGCGCGGCGCCCCCGCCTCGTCCTGGCGGAAGGAGAGGACCCGCGGGTCCAGGCGGCGGCGGAGCGGCTCCGTCGCGAACGGATCGCGGAGCCGATCCTCATCGGGCCCGGGGGAATCGACCCGGGGCGCGATCCCCGGCTCCAGAGGGTGGCGGACCATCTTCGCGGCCGTCGGCCCGACCGGATCCACGACGGCGTGCACGCCCTCGACCTGGCGGCGGACCCGCTCCACTTCGGAGCATCCCTCGTGGCCTTCGGCGAGGCCGAAGGGTGCATCGGGGGGGCGGTGAGGACGACAGCCGAGGTCATCCGGGCGGCGCTCTGGGCGCTGGGCACCGCGCCGGGCGTGAGCATCCTGAGCTCCGCCTTCTACATGGCGCTCCCGGACGGGCGGGTCTTCACGTTCACCGACTGCGCGGTGGTGCCGGAGCCCACGCCACCGCAGCTCGCCGAAATCGCGCTCTCCGCCGCGCGCGATCGCTCCCGGCTGGTGGGCGATACGCCGCGGGTCGCCTTTCTCTCCTACGGGACCCGCGGCAGCGCGGAGGGCCCGCGGATCGACCGCGTGCGGGAGGCGGTCGAGCGATTCCGCGAGCTGGCGCCGGGCATCGTGGCGGACGGCGAGATCCAGGTGGATGCCGCGCTCGTGCCCGAGGTGAGTGAGCGGAAGGCGCCGGGCTCCCTGCTGGCGGGCCGGGCCAACGTGCTCGTCTTTCCGGATCTCGACGCCGGCAACATCGCCTACAAGCTCGTGCAGCACCTCGGGGGTGCGAGCGCGATCGGCCCCATCCTGCAGGGGCTTCCGCGCCCGATGTCCGACCTGTCCCGCGGGGCCACGGCCGACGATATTGTCGAGGTGGCGGCGATGGTCGCCCTGCAGGGAGAATCGAACGCAAGCACGGGAGCGGTCTGATGGGGTTCAGTGACAGCAGGCAGAACGGCGTCGTGGTGGTCCGGGCGGAGGGGCAGCTGATCGTCGGCAACCGGCACGAGCTCAAGGAGCTGGTGGCCCGCCGGCTGGCGGCGGGCGACCGGCGCTTCGTCATCGACTTCACGAACACGGGATACATCGACTCGTCGGGGCTCGGCGCGCTCGTCACGATGTCGAAGCAGGCGCGGGAGCAGGGCGGGGAGGTCCGCATCGCGGGGCTCAACGACGACCTGCGCGCGCTCTTCGAGCTGACGAAGCTCGACACGCTCTTCACGATCAGCGACACCGCGGACCAGGCGCTCGCGGCGTTCTGAGGGCGGATGGCCTCGCTTCGACTCTGCGTGCGCCGCGCCCCGGTCGAGGATCCCGAAGGGCCCGCCACGGCCGTCACGCTCCGGCTTCCCAGCGATGTCGACTGTATCGAGGAGGCCGTCGCCCTCCTCACCTACCACTGCACCGCCGGCGTCGGCGGGGCCGGCCGGCTCCGCTTCCGGCTGCAGGTCGTGCTCGCCGAAGCGATCGCCAATGCCATCCTGCGGGGCAATTGCGAGTGCGCCGAAAAATGGGTGGACGTCCGGGCCGTGCTCGCGGTGAGCGAGATCCGGGTGCACGTCACCGATCAGGGTCCCGGCTTCGATCCCCTTCGCATCCCGGATCCCGACTGCGATGACCGCGTCGGCGCCTCGAACGGCCGCGGGCTCTTCCTGATGCGGCACCTTGCCGATGCGGTGGCCTTCAATCCCGAAGGGAACTCCGTCTGCATCACGCTCCGGCGGACCTAGGCCGTCTCGATCTCGCGCTCGCCGAGCTCGATGCCCGGCGCAAGGAGCTCGACCTCCTCTATCGCCTGAGCGAGGTCCTCGGCCGGACCGTGCGCCTCCGCGATGCCGCCGCGCTGATCGTGCGCGAGGTGAGCGCCGTCGTCGGCGCGCGGCGCGCCTCGCTCATGGTCTACGACGAGCGCACGCACGAGCTCCGGAACGTCGCGGCCGAGGGGTTCAACCCCGCCGACGTACCGCCGGTCCGGGTGGATGATCCCCGCTCGGTGGCGGCGCGGGTCTTTCGCGAGCAGTGTGTCGTGATGCACGATCCCGGCGCGCCCGGAGACGAGGCGGCGCCGTTCCCCGAGCGGATCTACAGCGGCGGCCCCTTCCTGAGCGTGCCGATCCGGCACGCGGCGCCCGGCGCCGAGCCCCGCTGCGTGGGCGTGCTCAGCTTC
>DASTYH010000362.1:0-3120 GCA_035765075.1 Gemmatimonadales bacterium | reverse complement strand
GAGGATGGCGTCGGATTACGTCGCTGAGAACACGGTCGCGGTCGTCGACCTCCCTTCCGAGGACATGAAGGGACGGATCATCGGGCGGGAGGGGCGGAACATCCGCGCGTTCGAGACCGCGACGGGTGTCGACGTCATCATCGACGACACGCCCGATACCGTGGTGATCTCCTGCTTCGACCCGATCCGGCGGGAGGTGGCGCGGCGCTCGCTCGAGCTGCTCATCGTGGACGGCCGGATCCATCCGGGCCGGATCGAGGAGATCGTCGAGAAGTGCCGGAAGGAGCTCGAGGGCCAGCTCGTGGAGCTCGGGGAGCAGGCAGCCTTCGAGACCGGCATTCACGGGCTTCACCCCGAGGTCATCCGGCTCATCGGGCGGATGCGCTACCGCACCTCGTACGGGCAGAACATCCTCGACCATTCGAAGGAAGTCGCGTGGCTCGCCGGCATGATGGCGGCCGAGCTGCACCTCGATGTCGCGCTCGCCAAGCGGGGCGGCCTGCTGCACGACATCGGCAAGGTGCTGACGCACGACAACGAAGGGACCCACGTCGAGCTGGGTGTCGATGTCGCGCGGAAGTACGGCGAGAGCGCCGCCGTGATCAACTGCATCGAGGCGCACCACGACGACGTCCCGCACGAGAGCGCCGAGTCGGTGCTGGTGCAGGCGGCGGACGCGATCAGCGGCGCGCGCCCCGGGGCCCGGCGCGAGGCGTTCGAGACCTACGTCAAGCGGCTCACCCGGCTGGAGGAGATCGCCAACGGCTTCGCCGGGGTCGAGAAGACCAGCGTGATCCAGGCCGGTCGCGAGATCCGCGTCGTCGTGACGCCCGAGCGGGTGGACGACGCCGGCGCGATCCAGCTTTCCGAGTCCATCGCGCGGCGGATCGAGGACGAGCTGCAGTATCCGGGACAGATCCGGGTGGTGGTGATCCGCGAGACGCGCGCCGTGGGACTCGCGCGGTGAGCGCCCGTATCCTCGACGGCGCGCGGATCGGCAGGGAGATCCGTGCGGAGGTCGCTGCCGCAGTGGCGCGGATGGCGGGGGCGGGGCGGAAGCCGGGGCTGGCGGTGGTCATCGTCGGAGAGGATCCCGCGAGCCGCGTCTACGTGCGCTCGAAAGGTCGCGCCTGCCTCGAGGCGGGCATGCACTCGGAGACGGTCGAGTACCCGGCGAGCGTCACGCAGGAGGAGCTGCTGAGCCGCATCGACCGGCTCAACGCCGACCCGGCCATCCACGGCATGCTCGTCCAGCTTCCGCTCCCGAAGCACATCGATACCGAGGCGGTGCTCCGCCGGATCGATCCGCGGAAGGACGTGGATGGCTTCCATCCCGTGAACGTGGGCAAGCTCGTGATCGGCGATCCCACCGCATTCCGCCCCGCCACCCCCTACGGCGTGCAGCAGATGCTGATCCGCGAGGGGATCGAGACGAAGGGTGCGCACGCCGTGATCGTCGGGCGCTCCAACATCGTCGGGAAGCCGATGGCGGGACTCCTGATCCAGGACGCCCCGGGGGGTAACGCCACCGTCACCATCTGCCACTCGCGGTCGAAGGACCTCCCCGCCATCACGCGGAGCGCGGACATCCTCGTCGTGGCGATCGGCAAGCCGGAATTCGTGACCGCCGGGATGGTCCGCCCGGGCGCGGTCGTGGTCGACGTCGGCATCAACCGCGTCACCGACCCGGAGGCGCCGAAGGGATACCGCCTGGTCGGCGACGTCGCGTTCGGGCCGGTGGCGGAGATCGCCTCCGCCATCACCCCCGTGCCCGGGGGCGTGGGGCCGATGACCATCGCCATGCTGCTGCGGAACACGCTTCAGGCGGCGGAGCAGGCCGGCCCCTGAGACGGACGATGCTGCGCTGAAACGTGCGCTCGAGGCGACGCCGCTGTCTCCCCCCCCACGCTATCTTTCCACCATGACCCTGACCCTCCCGCTCGAATCTCCCGTTCCCGCCGACGACGTCTGGTCCGTCTCGCAGATCACCACCGCCGTGAAGAAGCTGATCGAGCGCGGCGCGGTGCCCGTCTGGGTGCGCGGCGAGGTCCTGCAGTGCAAGGCATGGTCGAGCGGGCACTGGTATTTCACGCTCCGCGATGACCGGAGCCAGTTCCGCTGCTGCATGTGGAAGCAGAACGCGATGCGCGCGGGGAAACCGCCGGCGGACGGAACCGAGGTCTACGCCTTCGGAACTCCCGGCCTCTGGGAGGAGAAGGGGGAATTCCGCTTCACGGTCACCTCCCTCATTCCGACCGCCCTCATCGGGCAGCAGCAGCAGGAGCTCGAGCGGGTCAAGGCGCTCCTGCAGAAGGAAGGCCTGTTCGATGCCGCCAGGAAGCGCAGGATGCCGGCGCTGGCTTCCTGCATCGCAATCGTCACGAGCTCCGATGGTGCGGCGCTCCGGGACATCGTCACCGTCACGCGACGCCGGTGGCCGGCGGCGCGCCTCATCGTCGTGTCGGCCCGCGTCCAGGGCGACGGCTCGGCCGCGGAGATCGCCCGCGCCCTGCAGGTGGTGAATCGACTCCCTGACGTGGAGATCTGCATCGTGGGCCGCGGTGGCGGCGCGCGGGAGGATCTCGCCGCCTTCAACGACGAGCGGGTCTGCCGCGCCCTCGCCGCCGTGCGGGTGCCCACGATCTCCGCGGTGGGCCATGAAACGGACATCTCGCTCACCGATCTCGTGGCCGACCTGCGCGCACCCACGCCTTCCGCCGCCGCGGAGGCCGCCGTCGCCGATCGGCGGGACGTGCTCCGGCTCGTCGACGATCTCGCCACCCGGCTCGGTACCGGCCTTTCCCTCCGGACCAGCCTCGCCGGCGAGCGGCTGGAGCGCATGGCGGACCGCCTGAGCTGCTCGGTGCGTGACCTGATCGCCGCGCGGCGGAATCGTTCCGAGCGGCTCGCCGCCGAGCTCAACGCGCTGAGTCCACTCAGGGTCCTGCAGCGCGGCTACGCCGTGCCTACCACGCTCGATGGCGTCATCCTCAAGCGCACCGGCGATTTCGTTCCCGACCTCTCCTTCAAGCTGCGAGTGGCGGACGGCGAAGTGCGCGCTCGCGTGGAGTCCGACCGATGACCCGCAAGTCCGCGCCCGCGGGAGATCCTCCCGCCGAG
>DASTYH010000361.1:0-4531 GCA_035765075.1 Gemmatimonadales bacterium | reverse complement strand
GGAAGTTTCCCCCCATCGTCGAGCCGTAGCGGTAGGTCTGGTCGACGAGGGGATTGTCGCGCTCGTCGATGGGGCGGCGGAACCAGGTGGTCTTCGGCGCCGCCGGAGCGGCCGCGCGCGGCGCCGCACGCGCGGCGCGCGGTGTGCAGCTCCAGCTCGTCTGCGAGAGATGCAGCCCGCAGCGGCTCCGGACGTACGAACGGCGGCGAAGGTAGACGAGGCTCGCATCGGACTCGGTCACCCGACCCTTCGTGGCGTGCCAGCGTCCGCCGCTCGCGCTGAGCACGACGGTGCCGTGCAGCGTCCGCACCAGGAACCCGGCCCGGGACTTCGAGAGGTCGAGCACATACTCGCTCGGAAGGAGCGCCAGGGCGGTGTCCGCCGGCCCCCGTGCGGCGGGACCGATGCTGTCGCCGATGGCGGTCCAGGTGGCGCCGTTGTCGGTGGTGATCTGGAGCCCGTCGGCGGTGGCCACCACGGTCGTGTCGCCGCTCGTCACGATCCCGTCGGGGGCCACGTACTGCCACTCCGGTCCGAGCTCGTCGAAGGTCCAGTTCCTCCATGTCCGCCCCCCGTCGGTGGACACGCCCCACCCGTTGCCGACGGTGCCGTACCAGATCTCGCCCGCGGGCCCGAAGGCAAAGGCGTGCACGAAATCCCAGGAGATGGACCCGCCGGTCGTATCGCTCCGGATCCGCCGCCACGTGGTGGAGTCGGGCGCGAGATGGAAGATCCCCTCGCCGTACGTTCCCACCCACACGCCCCCGTTGGGGTCCTGCCGTGCCGCCAGGACGTGCACGCCCCAGCCGCTTGAATCAGGGAGCGCCGGGAGAGGAGGCGGCAACCGCCGAGCCTGCGCGGCGAGCGGGAGCGGAAGGAGGAGGGCAAGCAACATGCACTGTACCGCGAGTCGCATTCTCATCGAGGGCTCGGGAACCTATCAGAAGTGATCACCTCGGAGGCGCAGAGGGCGCCGAGCGGTCGAAGGCCGGCGCAGATCCGATGGCACATCAACTTGTCAGGTGTTGGCGGTACCGAAGAGAGCCGGCGCGTCGGACCCTCGGCGCCCTCTGCGTCTCTGCGGTGAAGCGGTTACGCCAATCGATGTCAGTACGAGTTGCCGCCGTGCGCGAGACGGAGGAACTCGTCGCGGGTCTTGGGATCGTCACGGAAGGCGCCGCGCAGCGCGCTCGTCACCGTGCGCGAGTTCTGCTTCTCGACGCCGCGCATCATCATGCAGAAGTGCGCCGCCTCGATCACCACGCCGACGCCCGCGGG
This sequence comes from Gemmatimonadales bacterium, assembly GCA_035765075.1. Taxonomy (GTDB): domain Bacteria; phylum Gemmatimonadota; class Gemmatimonadetes; order Gemmatimonadales; family GWC2-71-9; genus CAMLLJ01. The sequence goes on along the minus strand of DASTYH010000361.1, from coordinate 3,253 downwards.
CCGAAGCACTTCCATCACCGCATCCGCGATCTGGTCGGTGAGCCGCTCCTGCACCTGCAGGCGCCGGGCAAAGACCTCGACGATCCGGGGGAGCTTCGAGAGCCCCACGATGCGCCCGTCGGGGATGTACGCCACGTGCGCCCGGCCGAAGAAGGGGAGCATGTGGTGCTCGCAGAGCGAATAGACCTCGATGTCGCGCACCATGATCATGCTCTGGTGCGACTCCTCGAAGACCGCGCTCCCCACGGCATCCGCCACCGTGAGGCCGTAGCCGCGCGTGAGCCAGCGGAGCGCGGCCTCGACCCGTTCCGGCGTACGGCGAAGGCCCTCGCGCTCGGGGTTCTCGCCGATCTCCTCGAGAATCGTGCGGATCTCGCCGGTAAAGCGATATGCGGGCACCGCCTCGGCGGAGGGGACGTCCGGCAGCGCTTCGTCGGCCCGGACGAGCGGGTGATTACTCCGCGTAGTCGACATAGTTCCTCGGGGTTTCCCAGAGTCGAATCCGGAGCGACAGGCCGGACGGGAGCGCCGGCGCGAGCTCGCGCCAGCAGACCATCGCGATGTTCTCCGCCGTCGGGATCAGGTCGCGGAACCACTCGACATCGAGATTCAGGTTCCGGTGGTCGAGCTTCGTGAGGAGCCGCGCCTCCACGAGGTCGTTCAGGCGGCCGAGGTCCATGACGTAGCCGGTGTCGGGATCGATCTCCCCGCCGACGGTCACGTCCAGCTCGTAGTTGTGGCCATGATAGTTGGGGTTGTTGCACACCCCGAACGTCGTCCGGTTCCACTCCTCGGAGCGGCCGGCGTTGTGCAGACGGTGCGCGGCATTGAAGTGCACGCGCCGCGTCACCGAACAGCGTGGCATGCGGCAGGTCCCGGGTGACTGTCTCTGGAAGATGGCCGGGGCGGGAGGAAGGTCAAGCGCGAAGGGGCGGCCGCGCAAACGCACGCGGACCCGGACGCGCGCGCGCGCGAACCCCTGGGGGCCCGCGCGCGGAGACAGCTGGGGGTGGCGACGGGGAGGTTTACTGAAGCCCAATGTGAAAGCTTGGCACCCTCGCCACAACGTCTGCCTTCCCCTGGGGGGCATGGCATCGGCCGCAGTATCTGGGTCCACCATCGGACTTATCGGCTCAGTAACGTGACTCCCCGTCACCGCCCGCAGGGTATAAACTAGGAGTGAGTACCGGCGCCGTCAATCTCCGGAGGACCGATGCGACACCTGCTGCTGCTCGTTTCCTCGCTTCTGCTCATCGTCGCGTGGTTCCTGCTGACGTTCATCACGCCGGCGGGCTTCGGCGCCGTGCATCTCCTCCTCGCCGCCGGCGCGACGATGCTGGTGGTGTGGTGGGGGGAGGTCGGATGACGGAGGTTTGAGCTGTACGGTATACGGTCGACAGTAGACGGTATGCGGGTGACGGCACTCCGCCCGCCTACTGTCTACTGGATACCGTCTACTGTCTTCAGATCTCCCAGTTCGACATCACGATTCCCCGCCCCGGCCGCTCCGGCTTGTCGCGGAGCGTCATCCGGAGATCGGTCCAGTGGACGCGGAAGCCGAGGCCGATGAGGCGGAGGTAGGCGTCGCCGAGCGCCGTCTGCGCGCGGATGGATACGCGACGCACCCGTTCCTCTTCCGCCGCCGCCTGCACGCCGTCGATCAGCGACGCGAATGCGTCCACGTCCACCGCCACCACCTTGAGCACCCGGAGCTCGTCCCGGGGGCGTCCCGCGGCGAGCGGCGCCGAGTGCCAGAGCGCGAACGCGGCGAGCGCGCCGTTGCGCCTTATGAGCGCGGTGTCGCCCAGCGCGAGCTCCTGGGTGAGCGCGATCTCCCGGGTGAAATCCACGCCGGGCGAGAGATGATTCGTGAGCGCCCGGCACTCGGCCACCAGCGCGTCGAAATCCCCCTCCGCCGACAGCCGCTCGGCGCGGGCGCCGTTCGCGCGGACGAGGTCCCGCACCAGCGTGATGGTGAGCGGGCCGGGCACGAAGCCGAGCCGGCTGTAGAAGCCGATGTTCTCGATGGTGCGCGGCATCGTCTCGAGTCCCACCGTCTCCGCGTTCTCCTGCTCGAGCCAGGCGATCCCCGCCCGCACCATCGCGGTCCCCAGCCCCTCGCTCTGGAGATCGGGTCGCACCGCGATCGGGCCCATCCACCCCTCGGTGCCGGAGCGATGCACCATGTTGAATCCCGCGATCCCGCCGTCGGCGTCTCGCCAGATCATGGCCCCTCCCCCCGCATCCTCGATGGCGTAGCGCCACACGAGCGGATTGAGGTGCGGGACCCGCACGCCGGTGAGTCCGTCCCGCGTGTACCGGTCGGTGAATGCCTCCGAGAAGACGCGGTTGAGCGCGTCGATGTCGCGGATGGTGGGGCGCTCCGGCCCGTGGAGTCCGCGGTCAGGCCGCAATGTCGGTCCCTCCCGGCTGTTCGTCGCGCACGACGGCGACTCCGCGTGCCGCGTCGAAGCCGACCCGCACCACGCGGTCGAAGCCGTCGCGCACGCTGTCGATGTGGGTGATGAGAATGACCTGGGGGAAGCGATCCGCGAGCCCGCGGAGGAGCTCCACGACCGCCGCCCGGCGCTCCTCGTCGAGCGAGCCGAAGATCTCGTCGAGCACGAGGAGCGAGAGCGGCTGGCCCGCCCGCTCCGCGATCATCTGGCTGATCGCGAGCCGGAGCGCCAGGTTGGCCACGTCCTCCTCGCCCCCCGAGATGACCGACTTCGGATCCCCCTCGTCGAGGAGGGTGGCCATGTAGTCCTCGTCCAGCTCGAGCTCGGTGTAGCGGCCGTTGGTGAGGTCGCGCACGAACGCCGATGCGATCTCCGACAGCTCCGGCCGGAGCCCCTGATTGAGGTCGGTCCGCAGATCGGTGAGCGCGCGGTCGAGCTCCTGGTGCAGCGACACCTCGCAGGCGAGCGCCTCCGCCTCCGCGCGCCGCGCCGCGATCTCCGCTGCCCGCCGCTGGTACGCCGCCACCCCTTCCGCCGCCGCGTCCCGCTCCCCCCGGGCGCGCACGAGCGCCAGCTCCGCCTCGCGCCGCGCGCGGTCGGCCCGCTGCTCCTCGCTCCGGGCCGCCTGGTACGCCTCCTCGGTGAGCCCGAGCGCGCTGCGTTCCGCATCCAGTGCGGACACCCGCGCCGCCGCCTCCGCTGCCGCCGTCTCCGCCGCCGCCGCCGCGTCCGCCAGCGCCCCCGCCCGCGCCGCCGGGTCGCGAAGCCGCTCCGCGCGGAGCGCCACCGGCTCG
>DASTYH010000360.1:0-2133 GCA_035765075.1 Gemmatimonadales bacterium | reverse complement strand
CCCGAAGGGTCCCTCGAGCGGCCGCGCGTAGTCGGGTACGCCGTGGCTCAGCTCGGCGACGATCTCGTCCGCGAGGGCGGGCAGCTCCGGACGCAGCACACGGGCCACCTCGGGCGGCAGGCCCTCCCACGGATGCTCGGCGACCATTTGTGGACAACCTACAAGAATCGCCTCTGAATTCGTGAGCGGGTGAGTAACAGGCCGTTCTTCTGGTACGTAGCCTTCAGAACGTGACGCGAACCCACCGCAACATCAACATCGCCGCGGTCGTGCTGCCCTTCGTCGCCTTCCTCGCGGCGATCCCCATGCTCTGGAACGACCTCGTCGGGCCGCTCGACCTCGCGCTGTTCCTGCTGATCTACGCCGTCTCTACGATCGGGATCACGGTCGGCTACCACCGCCTGCTAACGCACCGCGCGTTCGCCACCTACAAGCCGGTGGAGTACCTGTACGCCATCCTCGGCTCGCTCGCGGTCGAGGGCCCCGTGATCGGCTGGGTGTCGGACCACCGCAAGCACCACGCGCACGCGGACGAGGAGGGCGATCCGCACAGCCCGCACGTCGACCACGACGGCGAGACGCCCGGCCCGCTCCGCGGGCTCTACCACGCGCACATCGGCTGGCTCTTCCACCACGCGACCGCCGTCGACGCAGAGAAGTACGCGCCGGACCTCGTGGAGGACCGCGGCATGCGGATCATCCACAGGCTCTTCCCGCTCTGGGTCACGCTCGGGCTCGTGATCCCCGCCGGGATCGGCTGGCTCGTGGGCGGCGACCTGAAGAGCGCGCTCACCGCGTTCTTCTGGGCCGGCCTCGTGCGCATCTTCCTCGTGCACCACGTGACCTTCTCGATCAACTCGATCTGCCACTTCTTCGGCCGCCGCCGCTTCCAGACGGACGACAGGTCGACGAACGTCGCCTGGCTCGCCGTGCCGTCCTTCGGCGAGTCCTGGCACCACAACCACCACGCCTTCCCGCGTTCGGCCATGCACGGCCTGCGCTGGTGGGAGGTCGACCTCGGAGGCGTGGTGATCCGCGCGATGCGCCGGGTGGGGCTCGCGTGGAACGTCGTGATGATCAGCCCGGAGCGCCAGGAGCAGCGCAAGGTCGAGGCCGCGCCGAAGCTGCGCCCCACCGCGCCGGCTCTAGAGCGCGCCTCTCAGTAGCGCCAGCAGCTCGTCCTCGTCCGGCGGCTCGGGCGTGTTCCCGAGCGCGGGGTGCCGCATCACGGCTGCCGCCACCTGAGGCAGGTGCGCCTCCTCCACCCCGAGCGTGGCGAGGCGCGTGTGGCCCGAGCGGGCGGCCAGCTTCGCGGCCTGTCCGGCGGCCGCGCCGGGATCGCCGGCAGGATCGCCGAGCGCCTGCGCGAGCGCTCCCATGACCCCCGGCACCCGCCCGGCCATCATCCCGGCGAAGTGCGGCAGCATCACGGCGTTCGTGGCGGCGTGCGGGGAGCCGGCCGTGCGCACGAGGTTCTGGCACGTGGCGTGGTGGACCGCGAAGCCGGTCATCCCCGACGCCCAGCCGGACAGGAGCGCGCCGAACGCGAGCTCCTCGTTCCAGATCGCCTCGGCCCCGCGGAGCGCCGCGGCCTCCGCCACCGGGTTCGCGAGCGGCGTGTAGAGCGCCTCCATGCCATGCGCCAGGGCGTTCATCGCGCTGGCCCAGAGCTGGGGGCCGGGTTGGGAGGTCATGAGGCGAGGGTCCGCGATCACCAGCGACGGCCGGACCATGCGCGCCCCGTCCACGCCCGCCGGGGTGCGATGGAAGGGCGTGAGCTCGGCCCCGGAGAGCGTCGTCGGGATCGCGGCGACCCGGGCGCCCGTCACCCCCGCGATGGCCTTCGCCGTGTCGATCACACGGCCGCCCCCCACAGCGACGAGCGGCCCGTCTCCCGCCTCCGGAAGCAGCCGAGCCGAGATCTCGTCGACGAGGCCGGCCGGCACCAGGATGCGGGAGCCCGACGGCAGGATCGACTCCGCCCGCTCCGTGGTCAGCAGGGTGTAGCCGTCGAAGCCGCCCCGCGAGAGCAGAGCGGGCGCATCGGCCAGGGAGCCGTCCCCGAAGCGGATGGTGCGCTCACCGTCTCGCATCGTGAAGGGTTCGGCGGCCAACGGCCGCGATCCTAAGGAG
>DASTYH010000359.1:0-2193 GCA_035765075.1 Gemmatimonadales bacterium | reverse complement strand
GTGCGCCGGCGTTCTCCGTGCGGTTCGAGCGCTCTGTCCCGGGACACCGATTTCGCTCACCACATCGGCGGCGATCGTCGCGGATCCGGGGGAGCGCCTCAGACTCATCGAGGCGTGGAAGGAGATGCCGGACCTCGTCACGGCGAACCAGGGCGAGCCGGGCATTCACGAGCTCTGCGAGGCATTGCTGGCGCGAGGCGTCGGCATCGAGGCCGGATTGCTGTGCAGCGACGATGCGCGCGCCTTCGTCCGGTCCGGGTTGGCCGGCCGCTGCAGCCGCGTGCTGATCGAGCCGCTCGACGGCGACCCCGGCACCGCCATTCGGCACGCCGCCGAGATGGAAGACATCGTTCTCGCGGCGGGAATCAGGGTGGAACAGGTGCACCACGGCTACGGCGTGGCGTGCTGGGAGGTGAATCGACGCGGCCTCGCGCGGGGGCACGGGATTCGGACCGGCCTGGAAGACGTCACGTGCCTGCCCGATGGCACCGAGGCGCCGGACAACGCTGCGCTGGTCGCTGCGGCCGCGCGCCTGATCCACGAGCACGTACGGAACATCTGCTCCAGCGGACGGAGCCGCGAGGCCCGCCTGTAGACCTGGGCTCGGCCTGAGCCGGCTGATGCAGCGCCCTCCCTCAACCCCCTGTCAGTGCCGCGCGGTCGCCGTCACCACGCGCTGGCGATAGCTCATGCCGTCGGCGGTGGCGAAGCGCTGCCAGGCCGCGACGACGTCGCGCTCGAGCGCCGAGCGCGCCTCCTCGCTCGCCTCCGCCACGCTCGCCGCGAGCGGCGTGCTCCAGATGTACTGCCGGAGCCAGTCGGAAGGGCTCGGCAGCAGGACCTCGTGCGTCTCAGCGGCGGCGGCGGGGTCCTCAAAGCCCGCGTCCCGGAGAAGCGCTTCGAGCTCGGCCTCGTCGTGCAGCGCGAACACCGTTCGCAGGAAGCCCGCGGCCTGACTCCCCAGGTGTCGTGCCAGCGCCTCGGTCAGGATCTCGAAGGGCGCGCCGGCAGGGCCGGGGACGTTGAGCGCGATCCGCCCGCCATCCGCGAGCACCCGCCGCATCTCCCGTAGCGCCTGGCCGCGGTCGGGCATGAACTGCAGCGCCATCTGGGACAGCACGACGTCGAATGCGCCGTCCCGCAGCGGAATCGATTCGGCGCCCGCCTGGTGCCATTCGATGTTGAGCTCCGGCGGCGTGACGGCGCGAGCAACGGCCAGCATGCCGGGGTTGGGATCCAGGCCGGCGACGGCGCCGCCGGAGCCGACCTGTTCCCGGGCGAGCCGGGCCACGACGCCGGTACCACAGCCGACGTCCAGCACGCGCTCACCGGGACGGAGCGCCGCGACACGAATCAGGATCCTGGCCAGGGGAAGTCCGATGACGGGGACGAAGAAGCGTTCGTAGTTTTCCGGCGGAGCCGCCGCGGACGGCGGTCCGAGAGGCTGGTTGGACATGTCTCCTCCTCTGCGCGCTTTCCTCCAGTGCGGGGGGTTGGCGGGGAACGGACCGAACGTTCAGCCTGGTGCGGGGGTTGTCAACCGAGGGTGTCTTCGCCCGGTGGCGGCTTCAGCCGTCGTAGATGAGGCGGTCCTCACCCGCCGAGCCACGCCTCCGCCTCCTCCATCGATCGAAACACCGCGAACCCCGCGTTTCCGGTATCGTAGGCCGCGAACATCCGCGCCATGCCGTAGGCAAGGTCATCGGTGGTGACCATGGCACTCCGGCCAACCGGGCCGCGTCGGCGGAGCTCGTCGGCGAGCAGCGCGATCCGCCGTACGTCCTCCGGGGAGATCGCGAGCTCGGCGGCCCGGGCATCGACGACCTGTGGCGCGGGCAGGAGGCCCGCGGCCGCGCGCGCGAGCGCATGCTCGACCAGCTGGTCCACTCCGATCGGGCCACAGAGCGTGGTGCGGACGATGCCGCGGAAGTCGAGGTGGAACGTGATGCCGGGCGCGCTCGAGAAGACCTCGGTGGGCCCGGGAGTGGCCGAGCCAGGCGTATCCGGGTGAGGCAAGGGCCGAACCTTCCAGGGGGAGGGCTACGATAGCGCTTGCCCGGCCGTTCGCGCTACTGGGGAAAACCCCAGTGCCGCCCTTCCTCCACTCTCCTCACCCCTCGACCGCCGCGCACAGCCCGACCGGTCGGCGGGGGACTCCGGCAGGAATCTCCGTGGTCGCAGCCCGGCGCACTC
>DASTYH010000358.1:0-2402 GCA_035765075.1 Gemmatimonadales bacterium | reverse complement strand
AGATCGTGGACTACCGCAAGCTCGCCGAGCGGGCGCACGCCGCCGGCGCCCTCGTCACCGCCGCCACCGACCTCCTCGCCCTCGCGCTCCTCACCCCGCCCGGCGAATGGGGCGCCGACATCGCCGTCGGCAACAGCCAGCGCTTCGGCGTGCCGATGGGCTACGGCGGGCCCCACGCCGCCTTCTTCGCCACGAAGGATGCCTACAAGCGGAACATGCCGGGCCGCATCATCGGCGTCTCGAAGGACTCGGCGGGCCGCCCGGCGCTCCGCATGGCGCTCCAGACCCGCGAGCAGCACATCCGCCGCGACAAGGCCACCAGCAACATCTGCACGGCGCAGGTGCTCCTCGCCGTGATGGCCGCGATGTACGCCGTCTATCACGGGCCCGACGGGATCCGCCGCATCGCCGAGCAGGTGCACGCCCGCGCCGTGCTCCTGGCGAACGCGCTCCGCCGGCTCCGCTACACCGTCGTCCACACGACCTTCTTCGACACCGTCTGCGTCGAGGTCGAGCGCTGGGCGGTGACGCGCATCGTGGATGCCGCGCGCGCCCGGCGGATCAATCTCCGCGTGCTCACCCCCACCCGCATCACGATCTCGCTCGACGAGACCGTGACGCTGGGCGATCTCGCCGACCTGATCACGATCTTCTCGGTGAATGACGCCCTCCCCTTCATGCTCGACGACCTCGGGCAGCGCGCCGAGAGCGCCATTCCGGAGGCGTTCCGCCGCTCGAGCGGCTATCTCACCCATCCGGTCTTCCACAGGTACCGGAGCGAGACCGAGATGCTCCGCTACCTGCGCCGCCTCGAGGGGCGCGATCTCTCGCTCACCTCCGCGATGATTCCCCTCGGCTCGTGCACCATGAAGCTCAACGCCACGACCGAGATGCTGCCGATCGGGTGGCGGGAGTTCAACCGCCTCCATCCCTTCGCCCCGCGCGACCAGGCGCAGGGCTACCAGATGCTCTTCACCTCGCTCGAGGAGCAGCTGGCGGAGATCACCGGCTTCGCGCGGGTCTCGCTGCAGCCGAACGCCGGCTCCCAGGGCGAGTACGCCGGCCTCCTCGTGATCCGGGCCTATCACGCCGCCCGCGGCGAAGGCCATCGCGCCACCTGCCTCATCCCGATGTCGGCGCACGGGACCAACCCGGCGAGCGCGGTGATGGCGGGGATGCAGGTCGTGGCGGTGAAGAGCGACGCCCACGGCAACATCGACGTCGAGGACCTCCGCCAGAAGGCGGCACAGCACCGGGACACGCTCGCCGCGCTGATGGTGACCTACCCGTCCACCCACGGGGTCTTCGAGGCATCCATCAGGGAGATCTGCCGCATCGTGCACGAGCACGGCGGCCAGGTGTACATGGACGGCGCCAACATGAATGCGCAGGTGGGGCTCTGCCGTCCCGCCGACATCGGCGCCGACGTCTGCCACCTGAACCTGCACAAGACCTTCTGCATCCCGCACGGCGGCGGCGGCCCCGGGATGGGCCCGATCGGCGTCGCCGCGCACCTGGCCCCGCATCTCCCCGGGCACCCCGTCGTGGACCTCGGTCACCGGGAGGAATCCGGCGCCGTCTCCGCCGCGCCGTGGGGGAGCCCGCTGATCCTCCCGATCTCCTGGGCCTACATCGCGCTCATGGGCGCGGAGGGACTCACCGAGGCCACGAAGATCGCGATCCTCAACGCGAACTACATCGCCAAGCGGCTCGAGGGGCACTACGGGCTCCTCTACAGCGGCGCCAACGGCCTCATCGCGCACGAGTGCATCATCGACACCCGCCCCTTCAAGCAGAGCGCGGGCATCGAGGTGGAGGACATCGCCAAGCGGATCATCGACTTCGGCTTCCACCCGCCGACGGTGTCGTTCCCCGTGGCCGGCACGCTCATGGTGGAGCCGACGGAGAGCGAATCGAAGGAGGAGCTCGACCGCTTCTGCGACGCGATGATCGCCATCCGCGAGGAGATCGCCGAGGTGGAGCGCGGCACCGCCGACCGGGAGCGGAACCTCCTCACCGGCGCACCGCACACGCTCGCGGAGTGCACCGCCGACGGCTGGGACCGTCCCTACTCCCGCGAGCGCGCCGCCTTCCCGACACATGCCACGCGCGAGCACAAGGTCTGGCCCGCAGTAGGACGGGTGGACAGCGCCTGGGGCGACCGGAACCTGGTGTGCACGTGCGTGGGGATGGAGGAGTACGCGTAGGGGGTCGGAAGGTCGGACAGTCGGACGGAAAGGCGGAAGGAAGGAATGAGGCAAGGACGTGTCGACCGGAAGGCGCCCGGAGCCCCGCTGGCGGAGCGCCCCGTGCAGGCGTCCGACCGTCCGACCGTCCGACTGTCCGACCCTCCATCGTTCCGTCACTGGCTCGACCCCGCCCCCCGCCCCGGGCCCGCCCAC
>DASTYH010000357.1:0-7055 GCA_035765075.1 Gemmatimonadales bacterium | reverse complement strand
GGGAGAGCGACTGACCGGCGCCGCGCTCGATTCGGCGCTGGCCGCCGAGCGCGCCCGCCCCGGCCGCATCATCCAGGAGAGCCGTGAGGGACTCCGGCGGGTCATCATCCTCGCGGACCTCACCACCGTGCTCTCGCGGCTCCGGATCAGCACCCCCGACCGCCAGCCGTTCACGCTCGATCTCGACTCGCTCGCCACGCGCGTCAACGATCCGGGGATCACGCTCACCGATGCGAAGGGGCGCGTCCGGCTCCGCGGCGACAGCGCGGTCTTCAGCCTCGAGCGGGGCGCGATGCCGGCGAGCGTCTTCTCCGGCGGCGGTGCGGTGACCTGGCCGAACGACACCATCCTCTTCGACTTCCAGATGGAAGCGCCGACGGTGAGTCTCGCCGATCTCCGGTGGGTGTCTCCCGATTTTCCCGACATGACGGGCAGCGGGGTGCTCGCGGCCGTGTCGGAGACCGGCTCGCGGACCGCCTACTCGCTCAGCAACCTCGATCTTCGCCGCGGTCTCCAGCAGGTGACGGGGAGTGTCGTGGCCATCCAGGACAAGGAGCGGGGGCTCGGGGTGCGCGACATGGACGTCCGGCTCCGCAACCTCGATCTCGATGCGGCGCGCCCCTATGCCGACACGCTGCCGTTCTACGGGACGGTGACGGGCACGCTCCGGGGGGACGGCTGGCTCGACCGGATGCGGGTGGCGGTGGACTGGGACTTCGCCGATGCGCGCGTGGCGGGCAATCCGGTGAGCACCATCGTCGGCAGCGGCATCGTCGGATTCGGCGAGCCCGCCGGTCTCTACTTCGAGAACTTCGCCATCCGCGATTCCGACATCGACCTCGGCACCGTCCACGTGCTCGCGCCGGCGGTGGTGATCCCCGGACGGCTCGCCGCGGTCGGCACCCTGGATGGCCCGATGCGGAACGTCACCTTCCGCGGGTCGGCGCGGCACCGCGACGGCGACCGCCCGGTGAGCGCGCTCCAGGGGGTGGTCCGGCTCGACACCCGCGCCGAGGAGCTGGGCGTGGCGCTCAACGTGGCGCTCGACCGCCTCTCCTTCGACGGCATCCGCCGCGGGTACCCCTCCCTCGGGACCCGGGGCGGGGTGAGCGGCCGGGTGCAGATGGAGGGCCGCCTCTCGCGGATGCAGGTGGACGCCGACCTCACCGGCGAGCTCGGCGAAGTCCAGGCGAGCGGAGTGGTGACGATGATGCCGCCGCGCTGGGGCGCGGACAATCTCTTCGTGAGCTTTGCGCGACTCGACCTCGCCACGCTCCGGGGCGGCGGTCCCGCGACGAGTCTCTTCGGCGACCTCACCGTCACCGGCAGCGTGGACACGCTGCGCGCGCCCGAGGGGACGCTCCAGCTCTCCCTCCGTCCGAGCCGGATCCGGGAGTGGACGATCGACACGCTCTTCACGCGGGTCGCCGTGGCCGACAGCGTCATTACCCTGGACACCGCCTACACCGAGTGGAAGGGCGCGCGGGCCGGGGGCTCCGGCACCCTCGGATGGGCGCGGCCCCACACCGGAACGATGGCGTTCACGCTCGCGGCGGACAGCCTCGTCGCCTTCGATTCGCTGCTCCTTGCGGTCACGGGCCAGCAGCGGGACACGTCCGCCACGTTGCGTCCGCTCGCGGGCCGGGGCACCGCGGCGCTCACGCTCTCCGGAAGTCTCGACACCCTCCAGGTGCTCGGCTCCTTCGATGCCGCGGAGCTCGCGTTCCAGTCCTACCGGGCGCCGCGGGTGACCGGCACCTTCTCCTCGTCCGGCGGCGCGTCGCCCCAGCTCGGCCTCGAGTTCCAGGCCGATTCGCTCCTCGTGGCGGGCGATACGACGGGCGTTCCGCAGTGGACCCTGAGCGATATCGCCTTCGAGGCGCGGGGCCGCGCCGACTCGCTCGATTGGGGTCTCGGGACCACCGTCGGGGCCACCTCGCGCTTCGACGGCGCCGGCTGGTGGCAGAGCGCCGAGGGACTCTCCACCCTGGGCGTCGACACGCTGGCGGCACGACTCGGGACGGGGACGTGGCGACTCCTCGAGCCGACCTCGCTCGCCCTCCCCGATTCGGGGGCGCCAGTGCTCGCGCCAACGGCGGTGGTTGCGGCGGACCGGAGCGGCGAGCTCCGCGTGGCGGGTACCCTCCCCTTCGATGCGCCGGGGGACCTCACCCTCTCCGGCTTCGGGCTCGATCTCCGCGACATCTACGACCTCATGGGCCGGGACACCACCGGGATCCGGGGAGACATCGGGTTCGATCTCGAGGCCGGCGGCACCGCCGAAGCCCCGACCTTCCGCGGTACTGCGACACTGGCCGACGCCCAGTTCGGCGACGCGCGCATGCCCTATGTGGAAGGGGTGCTCAACTACGGCGAGCGCCGGCTCGATGCGAACCTCCTCCTCTGGCGCACCGGCGATCCGGTACTCCGCGTGGAGGCGGGAATCCCGCTCGATCTCGCGCTGCGCGGAGCCGAGGTGCGCCGCATCGAGGGGCCGCTCTCCATTCGCGCGGTCGGCGACAGCGTGGACCTCGCGATCCTCGAGGCCTTCATTCCCACCATTGACGAGGTGCGCGGTTACCTCGACGCCGACCTCGCGATCCACGGGACCTGGTCGAATCCCGACCTCGCCGGGTCGCTGAGCGTCACCGACGGGGGAATGCGCCTCACCTCCCTTGGCGTCACGTGGGACTCCCTCTCGGCGAGCGCCGACTTCGCGGGCGATTCGGTGCTGCTCCGCAGTCTCCGGATTTCGAGCGGCGGCGGCATCCTCGCGGCCACCGGGACCGCCTCGTTCGAGGAGCTCTCCCGCCCCGTGCTCAACGTCGAGCTCGTGGCCCGCGGCTTCGAGGTGATGGCGGTGCGGAACCTCATTGACCTCACCGCGTCGGGCCGCTTCGAGCTGCGCGGCCCCTTCTACGGAGCGACGCTGACCGGGACGGGGGTGGCCAACGAGGGGGTGCTCTACTTTGCCGACCTCATCAACAAGCGGGTGATCGATCTCGACGATCCGGCCAACCTGGCGCTCGTGGACACCATGGTGCTGCGGAGCCGCCGGCTCCGGGAAGGATTCCAGAGCCGCTTCATCGACGAGGTCCGCGTGCAGGACCTCAACCTCACGATGGGCAGCAATTTCTGGCTCCGGTCGAGCGAGGCGAACATCAAGCTGAGCGGCGAGGTCCGGGCCAACAAGGTGCTGAAGGAGTACCGGCTCGACGGAACGCTCGAAGCGGGCCCCGGGGCCTACACGCTCAAGATCGGCCCCGTGACGCGCGACTTCAGCGTCACCCGCGGCACGGTGGTGTACTTCGGCACGCCCGACCTGAATGCCGAGCTCGATATCGAGGCGCAGCACACGGTGCGCGCCGCGACCGGCCAGGAGATCCCCGTCGTGGCGCACATCGGCGGCACCCTCCTCGAGCCGCGGCTCACGCTCCGGAGCGATCCGACGATCCAGCCCCCGCTGGCCGAAGTGGACCTGGTGAGCTACCTGATGTTCGGCGTGCCGGCGAGCCAGGCGCAGGCGATCGACGACAACGCGATGCAGAACCTGTCGTCGATTCTCACCAGCGCCGTCTCCAGCGACCTCGAGCGCGCCCTGATCGCCGACCTCGGGCTCCCGGTGGACCTCCTCGAGATCCGGCCGGCGCTCGCCGGCGGCACGCGCGCGAGCGGGTCCCTCAGCCAGCTGGCACTGGGATGGCAGCTCGGCCGGCGCGTCTTCTTCCGGCTCAACGCCGGATACTGCTCGAGCGGCACCTCGGCGCTCGGGCTCGGCGCCAGCGTGGACTATCGGCTCAGCCAGTCGTGGCGCCTCCAGACGAGCTTCGAGCCCACGTACCAGAGCTGCCGCATCCTGAGCGAGTTCCGGCCGACGGCGTCGTACCAGATCGGCTTCGATGCACTGTGGGAGCGCGAGTTCTGATGCCCCGGGTCCTGGTGATCACCAATCCCGCGGCCGCGCGTACCCGCGCCGCCGCCGTCGCCGCGGTGCAGGGGGTCCTCCGCGCCGGCGGCTGGGACGCCGAGGTGCTCGCCACCGGCGGGCCGGGCGATGCCCGGCGCCTCGCGGAATACGGCGTGAGCGAGGGGGTGGACGTGGTGGCGGTCTTCGGCGGGGACGGCACGACCATGCAGGCCGCCGCGGCGCTGGTGGGCACCGACGTCATCCTCGGCGTGATTCCCGGCGGGACGGGCAATCTCCTGGCGGGAAACCTCCGGATCCCCGCCGCGCCGGTGCGCGCCGCGGAAGTGATCGTGCACGGCGCGCCGCGGCGGCTCGACCTGGGCCGGATGGAGCGGCCCGGCGGGAGCCAGTATTTCGCCGTGGCGTGCGGCGCGGGCTACGACGCGCGCGTGATGGCGGGGACCGCGTCGGCGATGAAGCACAAGTGGAAGTTCGCCGCCTACGTGGCGACGACCTTTCGCCTCCTCGACGAGCTCAAGGTCTCCCGCCACTACATCACGGTAGACGGCATCGAGTACGAGGCGGAAGCGGCGATGGTGCTCGTGGCCAACTGCGGCGAGGTGATCCCGCCGTTCGTCCGCCTCCGCTCCGGCATCACGCCGGACGACGGCTTTCTGGACGTCATCGTCCTCAGGGCCACCAATATCGTCGAAAGTGTGCGCGCGATCTGGCAGCTGCTCCGCGAGGTGCCGGGCGGAAGCCAGATCGGTTACGCGCGGGGACGGGAAGTCCGGATCGTCTCCGATCCCGTCGAGCCGGTCCAGCTCGACGGGGAGCCGGGAGGGGTGACGCCGTTCACGGCCACCATCGTACCGGGCGCCATCCGCATCATGGCCCCGCGGCCATGACGGTGAAACCCGCACGCCCGGCAACCGGCATTCCGCGACCCGCGACCAGCGACCAACACCCGAGAATCCTATGGCCGACTCCGTACTCCTGATCGACGACGACGTGGACGTCCTCCGCTCGATCGGCAACTACTTCGAGCAGCGCGGATACGAGGTCACGCGCGAGCTGAGCGGCGAAGCGGGGATCGCCACCCACGAACGCGTGCGACCGGATGTCGTGATCCTCGACCTCCGGCTCCCCGGCATGGACGGCATGGAGGTGCTGGAGCAGCTCCGCAAGCGGGATGCGGCGGTGATCCTCCTGACCGGCCAGTCGGACGTCGAGACCGCGGTCCGGGCCATGCAGCTCGGCGCCGAGAATTTCCTCACCAAGCCGGTGGACATGGCCCACCTGGCCGCCGCCACCGCGCGCGTGGCCGACAAGGTGCGGCTCCGGCGGGTGAACGAGACCCTCTTCGTCCACTCCATGCCGGAGCGAGGGCTCGAATCCCTCGGCGTGTCGGGCCAGATGCGGGACTTTGCGCATCAGGTGGCGCTCCTCGCGCAGAGCGAGCGGACCACCGTTCTCCTCACGGGCGAGAGCGGCACCGGGAAGGGATGGGTGGCCCGGATGATCCACGACCTGAGCCCCCGCTCCCGGGAGCCGTTCGTCGAGGTGAACTGCGCCGGCCTCAACGCCACCTTCCTCGACAGCGAGCTGTTCGGGCACGAGAAGGGCGCCTTCACCGACGCGAAGGACCGGAAGCAGGGCCTCTTCGAGATTGCCGACCGGGGAACGATCTTTCTCGACGAGATCGGCGATCTCGCCCCCGAGCTGCAGCCGAAGCTGCTCAAGGTCCTCGAGACCAAGACCTTCCGGCGCCTGGGCGGCACGCGGGAGATCACCGTGGACGTGCGACTCGTGGCGGCCACCAACCGGAACCTCCATGCCGATGTGGAGTCGGGGCGCTTCCGCGAGGATCTCTACTATCGGCTGAGCGTCATGCCGCTGATGCTTCCCGCGGTGCGGGACCGCACGCGCGAGGATCGCCTCGCGCTCATCACGACGATCCTGGCCGACCTGCGCAAGGAGCTTCCCAACGGGCCGGGAGGGATCTCCACCGAAGCGATGGAGCGGCTTCTCGTTTACCCGTGGCCGGGGAACGTGCGGGAGATGCGGAACGTGCTCGAGCGGGCGCTGATCCTCTCGCGGGGGCAGTCGCTGCTCGGGGTCGAGCATCTCCCGGGAGAGTTTCGGGCCCGGCCCGGCATCGGGGACCGGCGGCACACGCCGCTCAGCCTGGACGATCTCGAGCGGCAGCACATCGATCGCACGCTCAAGCACCACGGCGGGAACCGGACGCGCGCAGCCGCGGAGCTCGGCATCTCGCGCGCCACGCTGATCAACAAGATCAAGCGGTACAACATCACGGGGTGAGGCCATGACCGAGGGAAGCCATCCACGGCTCGAGGAGCACGACGCGATGCGCTGCCGCGCCTGCGGTCGCGAAGAGCGCGCCTCCGAAGGCTATCCATGCAGCGAGTGCGGAACGTTCATCTGCCTGATCTGCACCTTCCGCGGCGTCACGAAGTGCGCGAAGTGCGCGGGGACGGAGACGCCGTGAGCGGAGTGGTCGTGGCCACCGCCGCGGTGGCGCCGGTCATGGCCGATGCGAGCGTCCGCGCCGAGCAGGTGACGCAGCTCGTTCTCGGCGAGCTGGCGGACCTCCTCGAGACCCGGGGGGAATGGGTCCGGATCAGGGCGGAATCCGACGGCTATGAAGGGTGGGTCAACGCCGGGTATGTGAGGGCCCTCGAGCCGGACGAGGCCGCCGGATGGCGGCGGGACGCCACGGCGTGGAGCGAAGGCGCCACGGTCTCGGTGGGGCACGACCTCGTGCGGCTTCCGCTCCGGGCGCGCGTAGTCCTGCAGGGGGGACTCGTCACCCTCCCCGACGGACGTGCCGGGCGCGTGATCGAGGGACGGGTAGCCCCGGGCAGCGAGCTCTCGGCGGACGCGGCGCGGACGCCCGCGCACCGCTGGGCACTCGAGCGCTTCCGGGGCAGTCCCTATCAGTGGGGCGGCGTCACCCCCTGGGGCGTGGACTGCTCCGGACTCGTCCAGACCACCTTTGCGGCGCGCGGCATCGTGCTTCCCCGGGACTCCTCACGGCAGGCGCAGGCGGGAGAGCCGGTGGCCCTCGACGCCGTGGTCCCCGGCGACCTCCTCTTCTTTCACGGCGAGAACGGGCCGCGGATCA
>DASTYH010000356.1:0-6626 GCA_035765075.1 Gemmatimonadales bacterium | reverse complement strand
GGGATGATGGCCGTCCCGCGCCAGCCCATCGCGCGGCTCCTCGACGCGGGCCGTTTCCGGGGGTCCTCGGCGAGGTTACTCTCCCTGAATGCCGAGAGAACGTAGGGCCCCGGGCGACCGGCACGGGGGCCGGCAGTGAGTGCGTCGCTGCTGCTCGTCATCCTGGTGGCCGTCGCCTACGGCGCCGCCAAGATCGCCTTCCAGTGGATCGGCCGGCACTTCCTCATCGTGTCGGGGGCGGAGTACCTCCTGCTCGGGATTCTGCTCGGGCCGCAGGTCTCCGGCGTCCTGTCCGAGGAGGCGCTCCGCGCATTCACCCCCTTCATGACGCTCTCGCTCGGGTGGATGGGCGCGATGGTGGGGATGCGCCTCTACCTCCCCGCGCTCGTCCGCCTCCGCGGCGTCTTCTATCGCGTCGCCTTCGTCCAGTCGCTCATCACGCTCTTCGTCGTGACCGGGACGAGCATGCTGGTGCTGCAGTGGCTCTTCGAGGTCACGGCCTCCTACGCGCTGGTCCCCTCCCTCGTGCTGGGCGCGGTGGCGACCGGGTCAGCCACCGATGCGATGGAGCTCATCGTGCGGCGGCTGGGGCGCGAGAGCCTCGTGGTCCGGCAGCTCGAGGTGGCCACCGGCATGGACGCGGTCCTCGCCATCGTGACGCTCTCGCTCGTGCTCTGCCTGAGCCACGTCCCGGCGCCGCAGCTCGCGCGCTCGCCGACCGCGGTCGAGTGGGCGGTGATCAGCGTCGCCATCGGGGTGGTGGGCGGCGCCCTCTTTCATCTCTTTCTCGGCGAAGAGCGGGACCGGGACCGGCTCTTCATCTCCCTGGCCGGCGCCATCGTGCTGATGACCGGTGCGGCCACGTATCTCAGGCTTTCGCCGCTCCTGCCCGGCCTCCTGCTCGGTACGATCCTCGTCAACACCTCGCGGAACCGGAACGAGCTCATGCGGGCGCTGTCCAGCGTGGAGCGGCCGCTGTACTTCGTGCTGCTCCTCTGCGGCGGGGCGCTCTGGACGCCGAGCACCAACGCGTGGGTGGTTCCCGTGGCGATCTTCCTCCTCCTCCGGGGGATCGGGAAGGTGGGAGGCGCTCGGCTCGCCGCGCGGTTCAACGGGATGCTGCCGATCCTCGGTCCAAACTGGGGCAGGGCGCTTCTCGGGCAGGGTGGGCTCGCGGTGGCGATCGCATTCAACTACCTCACCGAGGCGAATGCGTTCTTTCCCAATATCATCTTCACCGCGGCCATCGCCTCGGTTCTGCTCACCGACCTGTTCTCCGCCCGGCTCATGAGTGCTGCCGTGGGCGCGAGTCCCGAGCGCGGCCGCACCTCCGGTGCGCTGCCGGCTCCGGCTGATCGGCGGCCGTCCGGCGCCTCCACCGCGGAGACCGCTGCTGCCTCGGCGGCGGGCGGAGAGGGGGACTGATGCGCCGGCTCGTCATTCTGGCCCTGCTCTTCGGCGGGATCCAGCTCGTCCTCGTGGCCGGGCCGGCGGAGAGCGGTGGAGATGCCCTCCTCGCCTTCGGCTTTCTCATTCTGGCGGCCTACTCCGTCGGCGAGCTCGCAAAGCAGTTCCACCTGCCCAAGATCGTCGGCTACCTCGTCGCGGGCGCCCTCTTCGGCCCGCGCGGGCTAGGTGCCGTCCACGAGGATGCGCTCGGCAATCTGTCGGCCGTGAGCGACCTTGCGATCGCGCTCATCGCCTTCCTCGCCGGCGCCGAGCTCGAGTGGGCCGAGCTCAGGCGGCGGGGCGTTGCGCTGCTCAAGGTGACCGGCACGGAGCTGGCCGTCACCTTTCTCACCATCGTGACGGCGCTGGTCGTGGCGCGCCAGTACGTGCCGTTCCTGGCGGACACGAATCTCACCGTTACGCTCACCTTTGCCGCCCTCTTCGCGTCGATTGCCATCGTGCACTCTCCCGCCGTCACGATGGCGCTCCTGACGGAGACCGGGGCCCGCGGGCCTTTCGCCAAGACCACGCTCGGCGTGGTCCTCCTCGCGGACGTCGTGGTCGTGCTCCTCTTCAGCGGTGCCCTGTCGGCGGCGCGCGTCCTCGTGCCATCGGGCGGCGAAGGGGTGGGGAGCTTCGCCGCCACCGCGTGGGAGATCGGGGGCGCCATTCCGATCGGCTTCCTGCTCGGCGGAGCGGTGGCGCTGTACCTCCGCTTCGTCCGGGGCGAGCTCTTTCTCTTCGCGCTCCTGGTCACCTTCTTCGGCTCCGAGATTGCCCGGCTGGCGCACGTGGAAACGCTGCTGACGCTTCTCGTGGCCGGGTTCGTGGCGGAGACCCTCGCGCCCGGAGGAATGGGGAAGGCGCTGCGGCACGCCATGGAGCGATCCGCCGCGCCGGTGTTCGTGGTCTTCTTCGCGCTCTCCGGGGCAAAGCTGGATGTCGCGGAGCTCGTCCGCCTCTGGCCCGTCGTCCTTCCCATTGCGGCGATCCGGGCGCTCGGCATCTGGGGCGGAACGCGACTCGGCGCCCGGATTGCGCGGCTCCCGAAGGAGCAGGGCGACCAGCTCTGGATGGGGCTCATCTCGCAGGCAGGCGTCGCCATCGGCCTGGTCACCGTGGCGGAACAGGCCTATCCCGCCGCCGGGGGCGACATGCGGACCATCCTGCTCTCCGTGATCGCGGTCAACGAAACGGTGGGGGCCGTCCTCTTCCGGCGCGCGCTCGGAAAATCCGGGGAGCTCGATGCGGGCGTGGAGCGGGATGCGATCGGGAGGCCCGAGCAGCAGGTCCCGGCCCCGGGGTGACACGAGAAGGCGGCAGGCGGTGGACGACAGAAGGGCCGGAAGCCAGCCTCCCTTCTGAAATGCACCTCCTGCCGCCTCCCCTGCAGTTCAACCTGCTGTTACTGCCTGTCGCCTGTCGCCTTCCGTTCAACTCGCCGCGTAGAACCGCAGCTGCAGGATCCGGAGGCCGTTGTTGTCGTACTTCCAGAAGTATCCCGCCAGGCAGTCGTCGAAGAGGTCCACGCGGATCGGCGCGTCGTCACCGTCGGTATCGGTGCCGCCGCAGGAGGTATAGGCGGTGGTCTCATCGTAGGTGCCGGTGACGTCGTCGTCGATCACGATCGTCGTGAGCTCGTTCGTCACGTTCTCGAACTTCTGCCCGCCCGATTCGCGCACGAACACCTTGTTCTCGGTGGAGCAGACCTCGTCGACCACGTAGACGCCCTCGACGAGCACCGAGTCGGCGCAGGTGGTGATCTTCGCCATGCCGCCCGGCGTGCCGAGCGGGCGGGCGTAGATCTGGTAGGCGGTGCCGCCGGCGGGGGCAGGGAGCTGGAACGAGGCCCGCCCATCCGTTCCGTTCTTGTCGAGCACCAGGAAATCCCCCTCGCTCAGGAGGATCTTGGTGGTGACGGCATCGCCGTCCCGCCGGCCGAGGGCGGCGAAGATGACGCTCCCGCCTGCCTCGTCCATGTTGGCGTTCTTCGGGTTGTCGACGCCGATGATGTTGAGGGTGAAGTGGGCGCCGCTCGGGGCCCCGTTGCCGGTTTCGGACTGGCTGAAGGATGCGCTGCGGGTGGCGGGACCGGTGCCGGCGTCCTCGCTGCACGCGGCCAGGGCGAGCGCGGCAGCGGCGAGAAGGGTGGGACGCGAGAGTGTCATGGGAAC
Source organism: Gemmatimonadales bacterium (assembly GCA_035765075.1). Taxonomy (GTDB): domain Bacteria; phylum Gemmatimonadota; class Gemmatimonadetes; order Gemmatimonadales; family GWC2-71-9; genus CAMLLJ01. The sequence goes on along the minus strand of DASTYH010000356.1, from coordinate 3,003 downwards.
CTCCGAGGGGTCGGAACGACGAGTGGAACCGGCGGTTTTGTGCGCAACGCACGGGCCAGAATTCCGCGTGCAAAGTCCGTCGCGTGCACCAATCGGCACATGCCGTGGCAGGCGTCGTTTCGAGATGGAGGCGCAAATCGTTGCAGGCTCGCTCGAGCGGGCCGCCGGCTGGCTCGCCGGTGGCATTCGCACGACCCCGGGCGTCATGCAAGAGGGGGACTTCGCGTTTTCCGGCCCCGATGTTTTCGTACGGTAACCGATCACCCGAACCGGACCTGCCTCATGTGCGGACGCTTCACCCTGCGGATCGACGGCGACCTCATCTCCATCGAATGGGGTTGGACCCGGCGACTTCCCGTCTTCCCGCGCTTCAACATCGCACCCACCCAGCCGGTCTGGGCCGTCCGGTACGAGGACGGCGAGCCCCGACCCGTCGAGCTGCGCTGGGGACTCATTCCCGCGTGGGCAAAGGACCCGTCCATCGGGAACCGGATGATCAACGCGCGGGCGGAAACCCTCGCCGAGAAGCCCGCGTACCGGCAGGCCTACGCGAAGCGCCGCTGCCTCGTTCTGGCGGACGGCTTTTATGAATGGAAGTCCCGTGAGGCGGGCCCCAAGCAGCCGTTCTGGTTCAGCCGCGCCGATGGGGGGCTCATGACCTTTGCGGGTCTCTGGGAGCGGTGGGTGTCGCCGGAGGGGGAGGTCATCGAGAGCTGCGTGATCATCACCACGGGGAGCAATGCGACGCTCGCGGGAGTCCACGACCGCATGCCGGTCATCATCGCCCCCGCGGACCGGGCGCGCTGGCTCGACTGCTCGCGACCCATCAGCGAGGTCCGGGATCTCCTCGTTCCGGCCCCGGACGACCTCCTGGCGGCCACGCCGGTCTCCACCGCGGTCAACTCGCCGAAGAACGACGGGCCGGAGCTGATCCAGGCGGTCGCGTGACGATGCGGAGCGTGATGGTTCTCCTCGTCGTCGCCGGCTCGATTGCGCGGGCCGGCACGCTCGGCGACGTCCGCGCCCGGTCGGCCCCGCCCTCCGGCACGTTCCTTCCCGGACGCGTGAGCGTCGAGGACCGAACGTTTCCGTACGCCGTCTGGCTACCGCCCGGATACGATTCGACGGGTGCGCCGCTTCCCGTCATCCTCGCCCTGCACGGCGCCGGCTCCCGCGGGAGCGACGGGATCCGCCAGCGAAGGCAAAGCATAGCGGAGGCGGCGCAGCTGTATCCGGAGCGCTATCCCGCCATTCTCGTCCTTCCGCAGATCCCTCCTGGCGCGCGCTGGGAGGGGCCGATGCTCGAGATGGCCCTCGCGGCGCTCGACAGCACGGTCCGGCATTATCGCACCGATCGCTCGCGCACGTACCTCGTCGGGCAGTCCCTGGGCGGCGATGGCGTCTTTGCACTCGCGTCCCGGGCGCCGGGCCGATTCGCCGCCATGATCGTGGCCGCGATCGGCGGCGGGCGGCCCGATTACGATCCCGCGCGGCTCCGCTCGCTTCCGGTCCGGGTCTTCCACGGCGAGCTCGATCGGATTCCGGTGGCGCGGGCAGCCCAGCGGGTCCGGCAACTGCGCGATGCGGGCTCCCGGGCCGCGAGCTTCACCGCCATGCCGGGCCGGGGGCACGACATCTTCGACGAGGTGTACCGGGATCCGGCGGTTGCCGAGTGGCTCTTCCGCCAGCGACTCGGCCGCTGAGTGGCCGGAGCCTCATCCCGGCTTCACGGTTTCATCACGTGCCGGCTCATAGACTGGGCCTGAAGCGTCGCACCGCGGACCGGGCTCGGACGCGGTCGGCGACTTGATGTTTTCCTGGCGCCCACCTCCCGTGGGCCGCACCCTGGGACCGCGATACCGTGTCCATGCGTCTCCTTTTTGCCGCCTTCTGTCTCGTCACCCCGCTGCGCGCCGTCGCCGCCGCGACGGTCTGCATCGTCGCGGAGCACGGAGGACGGGCAGCGTGTGAATCCGGGGCGGGTCAGATGGGTGGGCATGAGGGACAGGATCCGAACGACGCGGATCCCGTTCATCTGGATGACGCCGGGGAAGCTGGCACGGCTGCCGCTCCGGTTGGCTGTGGATCCCTCGGCCTCTGCACCGCGACCGCTCCCAGCATTGCCGGCTCGATTACGGCCCTCTCGATAGAGCCTTGCACCCTTTCGCAGATCCCCATCGCTTCGCCCCTCCTCGAACTGGGCATCCGCCCGGCACCCCCGATACACCCTCCCAGAGCCTGACCTCGTCCTTCGGCTGGTAAACGCACCCGCGCATTTCGGCGGGACTATCGCGACGTCCATTGCCGGTGAGCCGCCGGCGAGGTCTCCACATGCGAAGTGCAATCTCCGGCGCCGCCCGGTTTCTGAGCCTCTTCTGTGCGCTGGCGTGCCTGCTGCAGGGTACGGCGCAGGCGCAGGGCATGGATTCCCTCATGTCATCGGCGCGTGCCGCCCTCCGGCGCGGTGTGCTCACTCTTGGCGAGGTGTACCGACGGCTGGACGCAGCCAATCCTGAGCTCGCCGCCTCCCGTGCACGGACGCGAGCCGCGGAAGCGCGGATAGCGTCGGTGCGGCGTCCGCCGGACCCGCAGCTGCAGTTCGGTCTCATGAACCGGATGCTTCCGGGTTTCGGCCTGGCCGATCCCCTCGGAATGAATCAGGTGCAGGTCATGCAGATGCTGCCGTTCCCGGGCAAGCTCCGTCTTGCAGGGCGAGTGGCGGCGGGGCGAGCCGAGGCAGAAGACGCCCGCGCCGACGACATGGGATGGGACGTCCGGTCGCGGGCCGCCATGGCGTACTATGACGCCTATGCGATGGATCGGTCGCTCGTCGTGGCGCAGACCACGCTGCGCATCGTTCGGGACCTCGCCGAGATCGCCCGGACGATGTACGCCGTCGGTGAAGGTCGCCAGGCGGACGTACTGCGCGCCCAGGTGGAGATCGCGCGCATGGAGGAAGAGATCACCCGGATGTCCGTCGACCGCTATGCGGCTGTCGTCCGG
>DASTYH010000355.1:0-5989 GCA_035765075.1 Gemmatimonadales bacterium | reverse complement strand
GTCGCCACGGTCGAGAGGAGCCAGAGGTCTTCGGTCGTGAAGGGTCCCCCCTGGCGGTCGGTGACGGCGATGGCGCCGATGCGCTCGCCGTGGATCCGGAGCGGCACCACCGCGGCGGAGCGGGCGCGGATCGTCCCGAAGACGATGACGTCGCGTCCCTCGACCGCCTGCGCCACCTCGATTCGCCCGCGCTCGAGCGCCGCCGCCACGAGCGAGCCGGCGGGGGAGGTGATCACCCCGCGATGCGCCCCGAGCGTTCCTTCCGACGCGGCGACCTCCATCGTCCCGCTGGCCGGCTCACCGAGCACGACGATGGCGCCTTCGGCCTGAAGGAAGCGCGCGGCGTACCTGGCCACCTGTTCGACGATGTGGCCGAGCTGCAGCGATTCGGAGAGGACGTATCCGAGCTCGCGGAGGGAGAAGAGCTCGCTGATCCGGCGGTCGAGCTGGGTGGCCACCTCCTCCCGCGCGCGGGTCGCATCCGCGAGCGCGCGACGCAGCTGCTTCGCCTCGAGGAAGAGGCTCGCCAGCGCCGTGACCACGGGGGCGAGGACGAGCCACCAGGGCGAGAGGTCGAGCGCGCGCAGCACGAGCCATCCGGCCACGGCAATGATGAGGCCGGCCCCCGCCGCCGCGACCATCGGCGGCACGCCGCGGCGGGATTCACCGTTCAGCTTGACCGGTCTCCCCCGCGCCCGCTGACGCGCTCGGTGGTGTAGCTGTCCGGCGGCGCGTTGGGCTTGACGCGCACCGACTTGGCGGGAATGCCCACGTTCACGTGATAGGGGCGGACGTCCTTCGTGGCGAGCGCCACGGCGCCCACCATGCCGTTCACGCCCACGCGCACGCCGGCGAGCACGGTGGCGTGATAGGTGATGCGCACGTCGTCCTCCAGCACCGTCCGGATGCTGGTCACGTCCTTCTGCTCGACGATGCTGTGCGTGTGGCTGTAGATGTTGGCGTAGTCGGAGATGCTCACCCGGTTGCCGAGCGTGATCCCCCCGCGATCGTCGAGCAGGACGTGCCGGTGGACCACCACGTCATCCCCGACCTCCAGGTTGTACCCGAAGGAGAACTCGGTGTGCTGGAAGCATTTGAAGTTGCGGCCGCAGCGCGCGAAGATCCGCGGCGCCAGGACCCGCCGGAAGCGCACGCCGAGGTCCACGTTCTGGCCTCCGGCGGGGGAGCGGTCGAAGCCGTACCAGAGCCAGAGGAGCGGCTTGACCCGGGCAAAGCGCTCCTGGTCCACATCGCCGTAGTACTCCGGCTCGAGCGTGATGTTCCGCGGGTCGAGTGTGGCGAGCATGGCGCGGGTCGCGGCCGGAACGGCGGGATCGGCGAGGCGCTCGGCGAGGTCGGCGCCGGGCGCGTAGAGCTCCACCAGCGTGTCGCGGGCGATCACGTACCAGTCCGCACCCGCCTCGCCGAGACGCTCATCGAGCTCGCCGAGCCATGCGGCGTAGATCCGCTCGGCGGCATCCGGCAGGGAGAGAGGGCGGAGGGGCAGGTGGGGCATGGTCAGCGCGGTGCGGCGGAGAGTCGATCCCGCTCCCGGTACAGCGTCGGAAGGCGGCGCTCCCACTCGTTGGAGACGAGGTTCTCGTAGTTCACCGAGAACGGATCCCAGACGGGGAGCAGGTCCTCGAAAAGGTACACCGCCATCGCGCTCTCCTGCGCGTTCAGCTGACCGGCGCCGAAGCGGCTCCCGAGCGGCACCATGGCGAGGGGGCGCAGGAACTGGTTCCGCGCCGTCACCGTGAGGAGCTCGGGGGAGAAGCGTACGCCGGGCTTGAGGCCGAAGAACGTAACGAGGGCGAGGCCGGGCTCGGAGATCCCGGCGGCTCGGCCGGCCGAGTCGATGGCCGCCCGGTTCCGCGCGACGGTGCGCTGCAGCGACTGGGCGGCGTCCCGCGCCAGGAGGCTGGTGACCCGGGCGTCGAGGGGCACGAAGCGCACCTCGAGCTCATCGGTCCGGAGTCGGATCGCGATGTCGTTCTGGCTGAGCGTGCCGTACCGATCCTGGGGGAGCGCCGAGTCACCGGCGGCGGGGGCGGCGGCCGGCGCGGGGGATTGCGCCCGCGCGCAGGCCGCTCCACCGACGATTCCGGGAAGGAGCGCCAGCGCAATCCTGATCGGTCTCATGAAGCCTCGGTATCGATGGCTGCCAGAATGCTCGCGCCCAGCTCGGCGATTCCCTGGCCGGTGGTGCTGCTCACGAGCTGGGTATGACTTTCGTCGAGTCCGAGCCCGGCCGCGAGCTCGCGCCCCCGCACGGCCTGCGCCTGGCGACCGAGCTTGTCCGCCTTGGTGAAGACGGCGAGGACGGGCGCGCCCGCCTCCACCAGCAGCTCCTGCATCGCAAGGTCGTCGCGAGAGGGCGGGTGCCGGATGTCGAGCAGCCAGACGACGCCGGCCACGGCCTCCCGCCGACGAAGATAACCGTCCACCAGCGTCCGGTAGGCGGCCCGCACCGACTTGCTCGCTCGCGCAAAGCCGTACCCGGGCAGGTCCACGAGATAGAACGACGGAAGGCGGAAGACGTTCACATGCGCCGTCTTGCCCGGCGTTCCGCTCACGCGCGCGAGGCCCGGTCTGCCGGTCAGCGCATTCAGGAGGCTCGACTTGCCGACATTGGAGCGGCCGACGAAGGCGATCTCGGGGAGCGGCGGGGTGAGCCGGACAGCGGGATCGGGGAAGCTGCCGACGAAATCGACGGGGAGGGCGGCAAGAGGGGACACGGAAGGTCGGAACGTCGGAAGGTCGGACGGCTCCGTGCCGCGCTCGGGACTCCGCTTCTCCCCCGACCCATCCGACCGTCCGACCGTCCGACCGTCCGACCTTCGGCTCACGCCTCCCGCTTGGCGCGCGGCCGCTCCGTGACCACCAGGGGCTGCTTGGCGTCGGTGACCGATTCCTTCGTGATGACCACCTCCCGCACGTCGTCCCGGCTGGGAAGATCGAACATCATGTCGGTCATCAGCATCTCGAGGATCGAGCGGAGGCCCCGCGCTCCGGTGCCGCGCTTGAGCGCCTTCTCGGCCACGGCGCGGAGCGCTTCGGGATCGAAGGTGAGGCCGACATTCTCGAGCTCGAAGAGCTTCTTGTACTGCTTCGTGAGGGCGTTCTTCGGCTCCAGCAGGATGCGGACGAGCGCGTCCTCGTCGAGCGCCTCCAGCGAGACCACGACGGGAAGCCGGCCGACCAGCTCGGGAATGAGGCCGAAGCGGAGGAGATCGTCGGGCTCGACTTCGGCGTAGGGGTTCCGCTTGTCGAGCTCGGGGCGGGACTCGCGGCCGCCGGAGAAGCCGATCTGCTGCCGGCCGGTGCGGGCTTCGATGATCTTCTCGAGCCCGTCGAACGCCCCGCCGCAGATGAAGAGGATGTCCTTGGTGTTGATCTGGATGTATTCCTGCTGCGGGTGCTTGCGGCCCCCCTGCGGCGGCACCGAGGCCACCGTGCCCTCGAGGATCTTGAGCAGCGCCTGCTGGACGCCCTCGCCCGAGACGTCGCGCGTGATGCTCGGGTTCTCGCTCTTCCGGGCGATCTTGTCGATCTCGTCGATGTAGACGATTCCCCGCTCGCACTCCGCCACGTTGAACTCACCGGCCTGGAGCAGCCGGACGAGGATGTTCTCGACGTCCTCGCCGACGTAGCCGGCTTCGGTGAGGGTCGTGGCGTCGGCGATGGTGAAGGGGACGTCCAGGATGCGGGCGAGCGTCTGCGCGAGGAGCGTCTTGCCGACGCCGGTCGGGCCGAGGAGCAGGATGTTGGACTTGTCGAGCTCGACATCCCCCTCGCGGCCGCCGGCGGCGTTGATGCGCTGGTAGTGGTTGTAGACCGCCACGGCGAGGGAGCGCTTGGCCTGCTCCTGCCCGATCACGTACTGGTCGAGGACGTCCTTGATCTCCGCCGGCGTCGGGACCTGGGTAATGCTGTCCGCAACCTCGCGCTCCTCGTCCTCCGCCAGGATCTCGTTGCAGAGCGTGATGCACTCGTTGCAGATGTAGACCGACGGGCCGGATATGAACTTCCGGACCGAGTCCTTCGACTTGCCGCAGAACGAGCAACGCAGGTGCTTATCGTTGGACATGGCGTGGTCGCTGGTCGCGGGTGGTCGCCGGAACTGGTCGCTGGACGCTGGTCACGGTACGCGGGGTGGATGGGGGGACACCGCCGGAGGCCCGGTCAACGGGCGGCCTGGCCCCGTGACCGGCATCCAGCACCAGTCGCATCCCCGCCACACCCCAAACTGGCCCCGGAGGCCAGTTTGCGTCAAGTCGTGCGGGCCGGCGTCACCGATGAGGGGACGAGCTCGGTCCGGGGGGTGAACACAGCATCAATCAGGCCATAGGCCTTGGCCTCTTCGGCGCTCATGAACCGGTCCCGGTCCATGTCCCGCTCGATCGTCTCGATCGGCTGGCCCGTATGGCGGCTGTACAGCTCGTTCATCTTCGACCGGAGATAGAGGATCTCGCGGGCCTGGATCTCGATGTCCGACGCCGTGCCCTGCGCGCCGCCCGAGGGCTGGTGGATCATGATCCGGGAGTGCGGGAGGGCGCTCCGCTTCCCCTTGCGGCCGGCGGCCAGGAGGAACGAGCCCATCGACGCCGCCATCCCCATGCAGATGGTGTTCACCGGCGCGCGGAGGTGCTGCATGGTGTCGTAGATCGCCATCCCCGCGGAGACGACACCGCCCGGCGAATTGATGTAGAGGTAGATGTCCTTGTCGGGATTGTCCGCCTCGAGGAAGAGCAGCTGTGCGATGATGATGTTCGCGACGTCGTCGTTGATCGGCGCGCCGAGGAACACGATGCGATCCATCAGCAGGCGCGAGAAGATGTCGTACGTCCGCTCGCCGCGGCTGGAGCGCTCGATGATGTACGGAGGATAGAGAGTGGCCATCGTCAGGAAGTCGCCTCGTCGACGGTGGAGCGGGAGAGGAGCCAGGCAAACGCCTTCTCCTCGGTGAGGGCGCGCTCGATCTCGGCGAGCCGGTTGGCCTTCTGCAGCTGGGCGTAGACCTGGCCCGCGTCCACCCCCCGCGCGCGCGCCATGTCGGCGACACGCTCGTCCACCTCGGCCTCGGTGGCCGCAAGTCCCTGCTCCCGCACCACGGCGCCGAGGATGAGCTCGCGGCGCACGTGGGCCTCCGCGATCTCGTGGAACTGGCCCTCGAAGGTGGGGAGCTGCTCGTCCGGGATGCCGTAGGCGTGCGCGTAGCCGTGCATCACCCGGTGCACCAGCGATTCGGGCGCCGGCACGTTGTTGGCCTCGGCGAGCTGTCGAAGGAGGTCGTCGCGGAGCCGGGCATCGGCCTCCCGCGCCGCCTCGCGCTCGAGGTCCTCGCGCACCGCCTGCCGGAGCGCCTCGACGGTCTCGAACTCTCCCGCCTCGCGCGCGAACGCGTCGTCGAGCGCAGGCAGTTCCTTCCGCTTCACCTCGAGGAGGTGAATCCGGACACGCCGGGTCTGCCCCCGGCGCGCCTGGTCCGGGTGGTCGTCGGGGAAGCGGATGTCCGCCTCCACGGACTCGCCCGGGAGGAGCCCCATGATGCGCTCCTCGAGATCCGGCACCGCGCGACCCTCGCCCAGGACGAGCGGATACGTCTGCGTCGGCGATTCCTTGCCGTCTTCGATGGGCGTAACCTCGACCTGCACCAGATGCCCCGGCGCCGGATGCTCTCCCTCGACCGGGAGCCACGCCGCCTTCTGGTCCCGGAGCGCCAGAAGCTGCTCGTCCACCGCAGCATCGGGGACGGATGGGGTGGGGCGGCTCAGCCGGAAACCCTCGGTCCGGGAGAGGGCGATCTCGGGGCGCACTTCGACGAGGAGCTCGAATTCGATGGGGCTCCCTTCCTCGAAGCGGAGGTTCCGGATGCTCGGCTCGGCCACCGGCTCGAGGGATTCTGCCGTCCTGGCGGTTTCCCAGCTTTCGCGGAGGACCTCCTCGAGCACCGACTGGCGGATGGCATCGGTGAAGCGCTTGCGGA
>DASTYH010000354.1:0-7153 GCA_035765075.1 Gemmatimonadales bacterium | reverse complement strand
AGCGGGTGCAGGCCAGGGCGGTCGGAACCGAGGCGCTCAAGTCGGTCCGTCCGGGCCAGCAGGTCGTCAAGATCGTCTACGACGAGCTGGTCGCGCTGCTGGGTGAAAAGCAGGCGCCGATCGCCTTCGCGTCGGTGCCGCCGACCGTGATTCTGCTGGTCGGGCTGCAGGGCTCCGGCAAGACGACGACGGCGGGCAAGCTCGCGAAGCGCCTCAAGGCGGAGCAGAAGGCGCCGTTCCTGGTGGCCGCCGACGTCTACCGCCCCGCCGCGGCCGAGCAGTTGCAGACGCTCGCAAAGCAGGTGGAGGTCGGCTCGTATGCGGAGCCGGGACAGGCCGACGTCGTGACGCTGGTGAAGCACGGGATCGCCGCGGCCTCGAAGGAGCGCGCGCGGACGGTCATCGTGGACACCGCCGGCCGGCTGCAGATCGACGACGAGATGATGGGGGAGCTGGTGAAGCTCAAGGCCGCCGTCTCGCCGCACGAGATCCTGCTCGTGGCCGACGGGATGACCGGTCAGGACGCGGTCCGGATCGCGAAGGGCTTCCACGACGCGCTCGGCATCACCGGCGTCGTGCTGACGAAGATGGACGGCGACGCCCGCGGGGGTGCTGCGCTCTCGATCTACGGGGTCACGAAGGCGCCGATCAAGTTCATCGGCGTGGGCGAGCGGCTCGATGCGCTCGAGCCCTTCCATCCCGACCGGCTCGCGGGGCGCATTCTCCAGCAGGGGGACATCCTCTCGCTGGTGGAGAAGGCCCAGGGCGCGGTCGACGAGAAGGAAGCCGAGCGCCTGGCGAAGAAGGTGAAGACGAAGAAGGGCCTGGACCTCCAGGACTTCCTCGGCGCCATGCGGCAGATGCAGAAGCTCGGGCCGCTCAAGAACGTCCTCGGCATGCTCCCCGGTGTGAACCCGGCGATGCTCCAGGCCGCGAACGTCGATGACAGGAAGCTCAAGCACGTCGAGGCCATCGTGCTCTCGATGACGCCGAAGGAGCGGAGCGATCCCGACCTCATCGACGGGAAGCGCCGGCTCCGGATCGCCAAGGGCTCGGGCCGCACCGTGCAGGAAGTGAATCAGTTGCTGACGCAGTTCAAGCAGATGCAGAAGTTCATGAAGATCGCGGGGAAGACCGGGGGGATGGGCAACCTTCCTTTCGGCCGCGGTGGTTTCCCCGGTTAACCCGCAGAGCACAGGAACAGGACTCGCATGGCCACTCGCATTCGTCTGCGCCGTACCGGCCGCAAGAAGCTCCCGATCTACCGTATCGTCGTCGCCGACAAGGAAGCGCCGCGCGACGGCCGCTTCATCGAGATCCTCGGCACCTACCAGCCGAAGCTCGAGGGCGAGAAGCAGGTGACCCTCGACGTCGAGAAGGCGAAGGCCTGGCTGGCGAAGGGCGCGACCCCGACCGATACGGTCGAGTCGATCCTCCGCCGCGCCGGCGCGATCGCCTCGGCGTAAGCGGCCGCAGCATGCCCGCGGGCGCCCGCCACCTCGTGGTGGGCCGGCTCCGGAAGCCGCACGGTCTCAAGGGAGACATCGCGGTCTTTCCGCTGACCGACGATCCCGACGCCGCATTTGCGCCGGGCCGGGCGCTGTGGCTGGTGAACCTCGAGGGTGAGGAAGTCGCGGGGCCGTTCGAGATCGAGCGGAGCCGCGGCTATCACCGCGAGTGGCTGATGAAGATCCGGGGCGTGGACCACCGCGACGCCTGGGAGCCGTGGCGAGGTCTCTTCCTGGGTGCGCCGGTCGAGACGCTGACGCCGCCGGCGGCGGACGAGGTCTACGTCCACGAGCTCGAGGGATTTGCCGTTCGCCGGGAGGACGGGACGCCGCTCGGGATCGTCTCCGGGGTCTACGAGCTCCCGGGCGGCCTGATGATCGAAGTGCAGGGCCCGAAGCGCGAGTTCCTCCTGCCGTACCGGAAGGAGTTCGTCGTGGCGGTGGACCGGAACGCGCGGCGGCTCACGGTGGCGCCGCCCGAGGGTCTGATCGATGACTGAGCGGAGACGGCTCCGCATCAACGTCGTCACCCTCTTTCCCGAGATCTTCGCCCCGTGGATCGGCGCGAGCATCGTGGGGCGGGCCGTCGCCGAGGGGCGGGTGGAGTTCCGGTTCGTGCAGCTCAGGGACTTCACGCACGACCGGCACCACACGGTGGACGACTACGCCTACGGTGGTGGCGCGGGGATGGTCCTCAAGCCGGAGCCGTTCTTCGAGGCGGTCGAATCGCTCGGGGAGGACCGCGGGAGGATCGTCCTGCTGTCGGCGCGGGGCCGGCCCTTCACCCACGACGATGCGGTGCGCTACTCGCTGGACGAGCGGCTCACGCTGCTCTGCGGGCACTACAAGGACGTGGACCAGCGGGTGGCGGAGGGGCTCGGCGCGGAGGAGGTCTCGATCGGAGACTTCGTGCTGTCGGGCGGGGAGCCGGCGGCGCTCTGCATCCTCGACGCGGTGGTGCGGCTCCTCCCCGGCGCGCTGGGAGACCATGAGTCGGCGAGCGGGGATTCGCACTACGAGGGGCTTCTGAGCCCCCCCAGCTACACCCGTCCGCCGGTCTACCGGGGGATGGAAGTGCCCGAGGTCCTGCGTTCGGGAAATCACGCCGAGATCGAGGCGTGGCGCCGGCGGGAGGCGGAGCGCCTCACCCGGGAGCGGCGGCCCGATCTCTGGGCGCGGCAGGCGGAATGATGTAGTTTGTGGCGGGCGGCTGGTCCGCCCTGGGGATCGGAATTCTACGGAGGAACGCACGATGGAGCGGTTGGCGGAGTTGGCCCGTGAAGGCCTGCGCGAGATGCCTGCCTTCGAGCCCGGCGATACGGTTCGGGTTCAGGTGCGCGTCAAGGAAGGTGAGAAGGAGCGGCTGCAGGCGTTCGAGGGCCTCGTGATCGCGAAGCGTGGCGGCGGGATCTCCGAGAACTTCACCGTCCGGAAGGTCTCCGCGGGCGTCGGCGTGGAGCGCATCTTCCCGATCCACAGCCCCACCATTGCCTCGGTGGACGTGCTGCGCCGCGGCCGGGTGCGCCGCGCCAAGCTCTACTACCTTCGCAAGCTGAGCGGCAAGGCCGCGCGCATCCGGGAGAAGCGCGAGGGCTGAGCCGTGCCCCCGCGCCCCACCCTCTCGCGCGAGCGGGCGGCCTGGGCGGAGGCACATCTGCTCGTCGGCGTCGATGAAGTCGGCCGCGGCCCCCTGGCTGGTCCAGTGGTGGCTGCGGCCGTCGTCTTTCCCTCCGGGTGTCGCCCCGTCCGCGGTCTCCGTGACAGCAAGCTCCTCCCCGCGCCGGTTCGCGAGTCCCTTGCCGCCAGCATTCGCAGCCGGGCGCTGGGCATTGCGGTCGGCGCGGCGTCGGTGCGGGAGATCGATCGTTTCAACATTCGCGTCGCCAGCGCGCTGGCCATGCGCCGGGCAATCTCGCGCCTCCTCTCCCGCAATTCCTCCCTCCCTCGCCACGCGATCCGGATCCTGATTGACGGCCTGCCGCTCCCCGAGCTGGACCACCCGCACGATGCGCTGGTCGATGGGGATGCCCACTGTCATTCGATCGCCGCGGCCGCGATCATCGCCAAGACCATGCGGGACGCGCTCATGCGCCGGCTCGCTGCGCGCCATCCCGGCTACGGGTGGGAAACCAATGCCGGGTACGCCACGCCCGAGCACCAGGAGGGACTGCGCTGCCGCGGCGCGACGTGCCACCACCGCCAGAGCTTCGCCCCGGTCGCGCAGCTGTCGCTGCTGGACGCGCTCCTCGCGCCGGCGCCGGAGGGCGTCGAGCTCAGTTGATTCGGTCGGAAGGACGGAAGGTCGGAAGGACGGAAGGACGGAAAGTCGGAAGGTCGGAAGGTCGGATGCGCGCCGGGACGGACGGGGGAATCCGAAGCGGTGTCATCCCGAGCGAAGCGAGGGATCTTCTACGCGGGCTCCGGAGGACTGCATCGTAGATCCTTCGGTCGCTGCGCTCCCCCGGGATGACATCACGAGACGACTTCCGGACCACCCTCAGTCAGTTCCGTCCTTCCGTGTTTCCGTCTTTCCGTCCTTCCGACTTTCCATCCTGGATCAGCCGAGTCCCGGCGCAGCCGCCGCCGGATGGAGTGCTGCGGCGACATCGCGGAGCGAGGCAGCCGCCGTCGCGGGATCATCGGTGCGGGGGACGGAGTGGATGCGGGTGAAGCCCGCGAGCCGGGCGATGGCGGGGGCGTTCGTGCCGGTCGAGAGGTCGGGGGCCGCGGGGGGCGTGAGGACCAGATCGGTGACGGGGATCGACGCGAGCTCGAGTGCGCCGAGGGTGAGGAGCGCGTGGTTCACGATGCCGAGCCGGTCGCTCCCCACCACCAGCATGCGCGCCTCGAGCGCCTGCGCCACGTCCACGAGGCACCACTCCCACGTGATCGGCGTGAGGAGCCCCCCGTTTCCCTCCAGCAGCACCATGTCGGCATTCGCCGCGTAACCCTCGATCCGGAGGAGGAGATCGTCGAAGTCCACCGTGCGCCCTTCGTGCTCGGCGGCAAGCACCGGCGTGAGCGTTTCCCGGAATCGGAGCAGCGCTTCGCGCGGCGCCTGCTGGCCCGTCGCCTGGGCGAGCCGGACGCCGTCCTCGCCTTCGCCGGGCTCACCGCGGCAGCCGATATCAACCACCTTCATCGCCACCACACGGACACCCTGCGCGATGAGCGCGCGCGCCAGGGCGGCGGTGACCCAGGTCTTGCCTGACCCGCTGTCGGTGCCGGTGACGACCAGAATGTTGGAACGGCGTGTCTCGGTCATGGGGTTGGAGAGTACGCCCGTTCGGGAGGACCGGCAAGCCGTCCGGCAGCGGTGGAGGTCCGGCCCGATCTTCCGTTCTTGAGTTTGGAGGGTCCGGGTGCGACGTTTGGGAGCCGGGGGGCGTAGCTCAGCTGGTAGAGCAAGGGACTTTTAATCCCTAGGTCGTGGGTTCGAGTCCCACCGCCCTCATGATGGAGCCTCCTCCAGCACGATCCGCGATATGCATAGCCCGCCAGCGATTCGCGAAATCATCGCGGGAATCCCGGCAGCGTTCGAGCCCGTATCGCCTGATGCGGGCTCGCTGCTATTCGTTACCCTTTACTCATTTCCCAATTTCGTTTCACCGCGTCCAATCCTCCGGGAGGCTCGTCGCGCTGGCGACGCCGTTCCGCTTCCCGGAATACTTGAAGCGGAAGCCGATCGTGTTCACCACCTGGACGACGCCGAAGTTCATCGCGGCGTCGCCGGCGGCGTCGACGTTCATTCGGAGCAGGTTGGCCCAGCTCGCCGAGCCGTCCGCGCAGGCGCTGCTCGGTGCCTCATCCGGCTGCGTGATGTCGTTCGAGGGAAGCCCCTTGTAGGAGCAGTACTGGAACGTCACCGCCCCCCCGCCGGGCGCGCCGCCCTCGGCGTTCCGCACGTGTGCGATCAGGATCAGCTCGGAGCCGCTCGATGAGAACTCGATGTCATACTGGCCGAGGACCGCCTGGGTACGCAGCGCCGTGCGCTCGGCCTGATCCGAATCGGCGCTGGGCGAGACCGGGGAGGAGTCGGCACATGCGATGAGCGCGACGGCAGGGAGGGCGGCGACCACGAGACGGGCGAGCGGATGGAATGACATGAGGCCTCCGGGGAGGAGGTAGGCGAGCACGGTCCTGCGTGGCCTGGGGAGAAGCGTCGCGGAGGAAGGAGATTGAAGCGTACGGCGCGGTACCGGGACTGTCAACGACTCCGCCGCTCGCACGTCGTATCTTCCCGAATGTCCAGCCGGCACCGCTTTCTCGCCCCGATCATCCTTGCCGCCGCATCGGCCTCGCTGGCGGATGCGCAGGCCCCGGCCGCCTCGCGCGTGCCGTTCGGGACGATCTCTCCCTCCCTCGCGCTCGCCGGCGAGCTCGCGCGGAGCTCCTCCCTCGATCCCTGGGAGCCCGCCCCGGGCTTTCAGCTCCTCGTGCGCGCTCCCTTCTATGCCGGCGCCGTCGAGCTGGGCGTCCAGCAGCTGTCCCACGACTCTCGACGCGCCGGGATCCCCGGCTTTCGCGCCCGATACGTCTTCGTCGGCTGGGCGCTCGACGCCACCCCGCTTCCGCGCCTCACCCTCGCGCCCGGACTCCGATTCGGCATCTACGACATGCAGTTCGACGACGAGTCACTGCCCGACTACGCGGAGAGCGAGAACGAGATGGCCGCCGCGCTCACGGCGGAGGCGGCATACCTGATCGGCGGGAAGTGGAGCGGGGTGGCGGGCCTGGACGCGCGGCTCGTCTTCACCGAGCCCCGGATGCGCCAGCTCGGGTTCACCGCGGGCCTCCGCTACACCCTCGCCTCGCCCGAATGGCTGCGCGACTTCCTCGACTGATCTCGGCGATCGCCCTCTGTCCGGCGATGGTCCTGCGCTCGCCGGCAGCGGTGCACGCACAGGAACCGCCGGCCGCCGGCCCCGCCGGACGGGAGGTCGTCACCCGCAGCGAGCTCGAGGCGGCAGGGGTGATGCGGCTGGGCGAGGTGGCGCGGCTCGTGGCGGGGTGGAACGCGACGACGGTCGACGACTTCACCTGGCGGATGAGCCCGAGAGGACTTCCGGCGGCGATCGAAGACCGCTGGCTGCTCCTCGTGGATGGCCGACCGGTCGAGGCGGGGGTGCTCGGCGTGACCCCGCTCGAGCGCATCCCCCTCGATCTCCAGTCGATCGACTCCATTGAGTTCGTGAGCGTTCCCGCCGTCGCGAGCGGCCGCATCGCCCGTCACGGTCTCGTTCACATCCATACCGGAAAGCCGCGCCAGGGCGTTTCCGCGCGCGGCCGGCTGGCGTTCGGCTCCGAAACCGGCGATCCCGGCCCCTTCGCCTTCCTTCCCGATGGGAGACTGAACCGCGATCGGTACGGCCAGGAGGCGGCGGGCGAGGTCGCGTACGCCACTGAGCGCTGGTTTGCCGCGGGATCGCTCACCGGAAGCGTCCACTTTCCGACCGATCCCCTGATCCTCGACCGCATCTACGCCACGAGCCCGATCGCGCCGAGGATCGAGCGGTTCACCTCGGCGATTCGGCTCGGCGTGCACGGGCCCGCGGGTGGCCATCGGCTCGTGGCCGGGGCCAGCCGACTGGACGACTGGACGCGGTTGGAGCTCGCCGGGATCGAAGTGCCGGTGCGGTCGGCGC
>DASTYH010000353.1:0-13766 GCA_035765075.1 Gemmatimonadales bacterium | reverse complement strand
GGGCCTGTTTCCCCTGTCGATTTCACTCGCCTGCCGACGCGGGCCGGACTCCGGCCGGGCTGGGGGGCGACCGAGGGCCCAAGAAGATGAGACGGATCATCGTTGCGGACGACGAGCCGTGGATCCGCACGGTCGCCGCGCGGGTGCTCGCTGAGGAAGGATTCGAAGTGCTGGAGGCCGCCGATGGCTCCGAGGCGCTTTCGCTGATCGAGGATCATTCCCGCAGCGTGGCACTCGTCGTGTCCGACATCCTGATGCCCGGCGTCAACGGCATCGAGCTCACCGAGCGGCTCGCCCGATCCCATCCCCGCGTGCCCGTCGTCCTCATGTCGGGCTATGGCGCCCAGGAGCTCGCGGAGAAGGGCATCGCGAGCCCCTGCGGCGTCCTCACCAAGCCCTTCCTCCCCGCCGTCCTCGTCGCCGAAGTCCGGCGCTGCCTGGCGGAGGTCGCATAGCCATTCGGGCCCCCACCAGGCTCGCGCACCGGCCGATCCTCCGGGCCGACGAGGCACTCGCCTTCCTGGCGCGCGCCAGCGGCACCCTCGGGAGCTCGCTCGACTACGAAACCACGCTGACCACGGTCGCTCGCCTCATGGTGCCGGCGCTCGCCGACTGGTGTGCCGTGGACCTGGTCGAGGCGTCGGGGGAGGTCCGCCGGCTCGCCGTGGCCCACGCGGACCCGGCGCGCGAGCGATGGGCGTGGGAACTGGGCAACCGGTATCCCGCGCCTCCGGACTCGCCCGTCGGGGTGCCGAACGTCCTTCGCACCGGCGCGCCGGAACTCTTTCCCGAAATCACCGAGGCCATGATCTCCCGGGCCACCCTGGGCGCCGAACATGGCGCGCTGCTCCGGGCCCTCGACCTCCGATCCTACATCGGGGCGCCCCTCACGGCGCACGGCCGGACGCTCGGCGTGCTCACGCTCGTGACGACCGGCGAATCGGGGCGCTCCTATGGCGCGGGGGACCTTGCCCTCGTGATGGAGGTGGCCGCGCGGGCGGCGATCGCGGTCGACAATGCCCGTCTCCACCGGGCGGAGCACGCCGCGCGTGCGGCCGCCGAAGCGACCCTCGAGGCGCTCCGCGCGAGCGAGCACCGCTTCCGGAGCATCTTCGAGTCGGGCATGCTCGGCATCGGCTTCTGGGACGGCGAGCGGGTAACCGAGGCGAATGCGGCATTCCTTGCCATGCTCGGCTATACCACGGAGGATGTCGCGGCGGGCGCGCTCCGGAGGGAACGCCTCACCCCACCCGAGTATCGCAACGCCGACCTCCGGGCCCGCGAGGAGTGCCGCCTCCACGGCAGCTGCACGCCGTACGAGAAGGAGTTCTACCGGAAGGATGGGAGCCGGATTCCGGTGCTCGCCGGCGGGACTCTCTTCGAATCGGGCGCGGGCGTCTTCTTCATGCTCGACATCTCCGAGCGGCGGGCGGCGATCGAGCAGCTGCAGGCGGCGCAGCGCATGGAGGCCGTCGGTCGGCTCGCGGGCGGCGTGGCGCACGAGATCAACAATGCGCTCCAGGGCGTGGTGGGGTTCAGCCGGTTCGCCCTCAGGGCGCTCGACCCGGGACATCCCGTGCGGGCCGACGTCGAGCAGATCGAGCGCTCCGCCTTTCGCGCCGCGTCCATCACCCAGCAGCTCCTCGCCTACAGTCGTCGGCAGCTCCTCCACCCCGCGCCGCACGACCTCAACGGCGTCGTCTCCACGTTCGCCCCGATGCTGCGTCAGGCGCTCGGCCCGGAGCTCTCGCTCGAGATCCGGCCGGCGGACGAGGCGGCGGTGGTGCTCGCCGACCGGGGGCAGATCGAGCAGGTCCTCCTCAACCTCACCCTGAATGCGCGCGATGCGATGGGATCGGGCGGGCGCCTCCTCATCGAGGTCGGGCGCCTGCAGGTTCCCGCCGCGAGCCCGGGCCTCGAGACCGAGCGCATGGTAACGCTCACGGTCTCGGATGACGGGCACGGCATGGACAGCACGATGCTGTCACAGATCTTCGATCCGTTCTTCACCACCAAGCCGCCGGGGCAGGGCACGGGGCTCGGTCTGTCCGTCGTGCAGGGGATCGTGCAGCAGAGCGGCGGACGGGTGAGCGTCACCAGCACCCCCGGGGCCGGCGCCAGCTTCAGGATCCTCCTCCCCGAAGCGGGGACCGGGACGGCGTCCGGAGAGGCGGCGCAGTCGCCGGCGACGCCGGGCGGCAGCGAGACGATCCTCCTCGTCGACGATGAAGAAGGGGTCCGGCTGGTGGCGGCGCGGTTTCTCGCCGATCATGGCTACGACGTGATCGAAGCGGCGACGCCGGTCGAGGCGCTGCAGGCGCTGACGGCCTCGCTGGAGCGCGGCCGCCCGGTGGAGCTCATCATCTCGGACATCGTGATGCCGGCCGGCGGGGGCGAGGCATTGAGCCGAGCCGCGGCGGCATGGGCGGAGCGGAACGGGCGGCCGGCCATCCCCATCCTCTTCATGTCCGGACGCAGCAACGACGAGATCGCGGGGTGGACGCTCGAGACCCGCGCCGCCTTCATCCAGAAGCCGTTCAATCCCGACGCGCTGGCGCGGATGGCGCGTGACGTGATCGATGTCGAGCGGCGGGCCCGCGGCCGGTAGGTGCGGGAGGGGGGCCGCCGTCAGGGAGAGGGAAAATCGTAGGGCCAGCCGGCTTCCTCGAGGAGCTCGAGGACCAGCCGGACGGGAAGACCCATCACGC
Organism: Gemmatimonadales bacterium; assembly: GCA_035765075.1. Lineage (GTDB taxonomy): Bacteria > Gemmatimonadota > Gemmatimonadetes > Gemmatimonadales > GWC2-71-9 > CAMLLJ01. The sequence goes on along the minus strand of DASTYH010000353.1, from coordinate 11,058 downwards.
TGAAGAAGTCCCCGTCGATCCGCTCCACCAATGCCGCGCCGTACCCCTGGATTCCATACGCTCCCGCCTTGTCCATCGGCTCCCCGGTGGCGACATAGGCGCGGAGGAAGCCCTGCGTCATCGGCCGGAACGTGACGTGGGTGAGGTCGGTGCGGACCCGTACGACCCCGTCGGCAACGAGCGCCACCGCGGTCATGACCTCGTGCGTCCGCCCCTGGAGCAGCGACAGCATCCGGAGCGCATCCTCCGCGTCGGCGGGCTTCTCGAGGAGCCCGCCGTCGAGCACGACCGTCGTGTCGGCGCCCAGCACCCACCCGCCGGTCACGCCTTCCGCCTTTTCCCGCGCGAGGCGCTCCACGTAGGCGCGCGGGGTCTCGTGCGGGAGGTGGACTTCGGGAATGTGGGAAGGACGTACCTCGATCGCGAGCCCCAGCATCTCGAGGAGCTGCCGGCGGCGCGGGGAGGTGGAGGCGAGCGTGAGGATGCGGGGAGTGGTCATGCCGGGGCGCGCTCGAGGATGAGGGTCACGGGGCCGTCGTTGTGGATCTCGACATCCATCATGGCGCCGAACTCTCCGGTGGCCACCGGGAAGCCGCGCGCGCGGAGCGCCGCGATGAAGCCGTCGTAGAGCGGGATCGCCACGTCGGGGCGCGCCGCGTCGATGAAGGACGGTCGGCGTCCCCGGGTGCTGTCCCCGTAGAGCGTGAACTGCGAGACGACCAGCACCCCGCCGCCGACGTCGGCCAGCGCGCGATTCATCTTCCCCTCATCGTCGGGAAAGAGGCGCAGCCCGGCGATCTTCTCCGCCATCCACTCGACTTCGGCCGCCGAATCGGCGTGCGTGAAGCCGACGAGGAGACAGTATCCGGGACCCACCGCGCCCCGCACGACGCCCTCGACCGCCACCGCGGCCCGCGAAACCCGCTGGAGCACGACGCGCATGGCGGAGGAAGGTAACGGGGCACTAATTTTCCGGCATGCCCTCCTATCGCCTCGTCGCCGCCGAGGGGACCCAGAGCTTCGACCTGCCCAGCGGGCGGAGCGTGGTCGTGGGCCGCGGCGTCTCCAGTGACATCGCCCTGTATGATCCGACGATCAGCCGGCGCCACGCGGAGCTCACCGCGGGGCCCGACGGCGTCCAGGTGCGGGATCTCGGCAGCTCCAACGGAACGAGCGTGAATGGCGCCCGCGTGGCGATCGGCCTGATGCAGCCCGACGACTCCATCGCCTTCGGCAAGGTCGTCTTTCAGCTGGAGCAGCTTTCGGAGCAGGGGTACGAGCGCCGGCGCTCTCCGGGGAACGGGCTCACGCCGCACGGGACGATCGTCCGCCAGCTCCACGTTCGCGGCGGCATCGTCCCGGTCGAGATCACGATGGGAGGCCCCGCCGCGGTCGGCCAGCTCCGGCTCCCCGGCACGAAGGACGAGCGGACCACCCGAAAGCTCTCGCTGCTGCTCGAGATCTCGCAGAAGCTCTCCGGCGAGCTGGATCTCGACCGGCTCCTCGGGACCGTGGCGGACGTGACGTTCGAGATCATGAACGTGGACCGGGTCGCCATCCTCCTCCGGAACGACGCGACGGGCGAGCTCGTTCCCCGGGTCGTGCGGAGCCGCCTGGAGGAGCACCAGCTCGAGCACGTGCCGCGCTCGATTGCGCAGAAGGTCGTGGACGAGCGGGTCGCGGTGCTTTCCCATGATGCCGCGGTGGACCAGCGGTTCCAGGGGCATTCGATCGCACTCCAGAGCGTGCGGAGCGCCATGTGCTCTCCCCTCATGGCCGAGGGAGACCGGGTCCTGGGCCTCCTCTACGTGGACAACCTCACCTCCGCCAATTCATTCTCGGACGAGGACCTCCAGTTCCTCGTGGCGTTCAGCGGCCTCGCCGCCATCGGCATCCGCAACAGCCGGTATGCGGAACAGCTGCAGCAGGAGGCGACAGTCCGCTCGAACTTCGAGCGGTACTTCGCGCCGAACGTCGCGGCCGAGATCGTGCAGCACAAGGAGGCGATCCGCCTGGGCGGGGAGCGGCTGCCGCTCACCATCCTCTTCAGCGACATCCGCGGCTTCACCTCGCTCTCCGAGGCGATGGCGCCGGAGGAGATCGTCCAGCTTCTCACCGACTACTTCTCGGAGATGGTGGAGATCGTCTTCGAGCACGGCGGAACGCTCGACAAGTTCATCGGCGACGCGATCATGGCGCTGTGGGGCGCGCCGATCGCCCATGCCGACGATGCGGACCGCGCGCTCTCCGCCGCGATCGCCATGCAGAAGGCCGTGGGCGAGCTCAATGCGCGCTGGGCCGCGGAGGGACGCCCCACCATCGGCGTGGGCATCGGGATCAACTACGGCGAGGCGTTCGCGGGCAATATCGGGAGCCACCGCCGTCTCGAATACACCGTGATCGGCGACGCCGTCAACACCGCGGCCCGCATCTGCAAGGACGCGGAGGCGGGGGAGATCCTGGTGAGCGGCGCGTTCCGGGCCGCGTGTCAGCGGCGCGATTGTCTCGAGCCGGCGCTCGAGCTTTCGCTGCGAGGCAAGTCGGCGGCCGTGGAGGTCTGGAGGGTGGGAGCGCCGACCACGTAGGAGCCGGTGCCGGGAAGGTCGGCGGCGAGGTTGTCGGTGGCGGGGTGGGTCGAGGGAAGGAACGTCACCTGCTCGCCCTCCAGGCGCCCCACGAAGAGCTCCCGCTCGAAGCCGATGTCGCTGCCGTAGTCCGTGCGCGCCCCTGCCGGCGCAAGGAAGTGCACCGCGTACTTGAAGGTCACCAGCGCCTCCCGGAGCGGCGCGCTCGCCTCGAGGTCGATGCCGTACAACCCGGGGCGCGGCCGGATGGTGACCCGGACCTCCCCGCTCCCCGCCGCGAATGAGCCGCTGTCGAACGCCACCTCGGCGAAGACGGCATAGTCCGGCGCGGGGTGCCTGAGGACGACGACGCGGGCACGGCCGGGCTCGATCGTGACTGTCGTGTCCCCGGGAGGGCCCCCACTCGCCTCGAGGAGGTAGACCGAGGCCAGCGGTCTCGGCGAGGGGACGCGCGCTTCCGGGGGAATGGCGGATCCCGCGGAGCGGCCGGCGCACGCGGCCACCCCGCCCGTCCAGAGTACCGCGCGCAGAAGCTTCGCCGCGCGCGCGGTTCGGCTTGCTCCCTCCTCCGCAGTCCGGGATATTCCGCTCAATGTCTCCTCGTCTCTGCGCGCTCGCGGCCGCCGCGCTCGTCCTCGTGTCCCCCGCATCAGCCCAGCAGTGGAACTCCGCCGAGGCGCTCGCACTCGCCGCCCAGGGGACCGCACGACGACAGGAGGCAGAGGCCGATTCCACCCTCACCGGCTACCGGACGCGGGCCCACGGCTTCGTCTTCTTCCTGGCGCAGGTGGGCGAGGAGGGGCTGAGCCAGCCCCCGCGACTGGTCAAGGCGGACGAGCTCCAGGTCGAAGTGTACTGGCAGCCGCCGAACCGGAGCAAGCAGGTCATCCTCGGCTGGCGCGACGGGACCTTTCTTCCCACCGACATCAACTACCATCGCGACCACCTCGGCATCGTCACGAACAATTTCGGCGACCTGATCCGGATCGGCGAAGGAGACGAGGTGCGGGACGTGCCCCATCCCCTTTCGCCGGCGGGGCTCGCGCTGTACGACTTCGCGGTCACCGACTCGGTGCGCATCGAGGGCGCCACTGGCGCCGTGATGCTGCGCGCCGTGTCGGTGCGGCCCAAGGACTTCACCCGCCCGCTCGTGGTCGGCACCCTCTATCTCGACGCGGCAACCTCGCAGCTGGTGCGGTTCCGCTTCAGCTTCACTCCAGCCGCCTATCTCGACCGCCAGCTCGAGGACATCACCATCACCCTCCAGAGCTCGCTCTGGGACGGCCGCTACTGGCTCCCGTACCGCCAGGAGGTGGAGATCCGCCGGCGGTTCAGCTGGCTGGAGTTTCCCGCGCGGGGGATCATCCGGGGTCGCTGGGAGATCGACGATTACGACATCAACGCGGAGCTCCCCGACGCTCTCTTCCGGGGTCCCGCGATCGGGGGCCTCCGCCGTCCCGGGGGACCCGATTCGCTCTTTCCCGCGCCGCTCGGCGAGGCGATCGCAGCGGTGGCCAAGCCGCTCGACGATCGGGACATGGCGCAGATCCGCGCGGACATCGAGCGGCTCGCGGGGAGCCACCTGCTGAGCGGCCTCCCGGCGACCCGGATCGGTGGCGCCGGGATCAGCGACTTCGTCCGCGTGAACCGGGTGCAGGGACTCGCCCTCGGCGGGCGCGCCGTACTCGGGCTCCGGCGGAACCGCGTCCAGCTCACCCCGTCGCTCGGGATCGGAACGGCGGACGGCAGGGCCACCGGGGGCCTCGCCGCGCGGATCGGGACCGGCGCCACCGAGCTCACCGCGTCCGTCGTCCGCCGGGTGCAGGACTTCAGCGACGAGCCGGTCATCGCGCCGATCATCAATTCGATCACGGCGCAGGAATTCGGCGACGACTACGGCGACTACGTGTTGCTGGATGCGGTGACCGCCGGGATCGGCCAGCGACTCGACGCCCGGCACCGGCTCACCCTCGAGGGCCGGATCGAGCGGAGCCGGAGTCTCGCCGTGGAGGCGTCGCCGGCCAACGGAACGTACCGACCCAACCCGGCGCTCGGGGCGGGGATCTACCGGACGGGACGGCTCCGGCTCGAGCGGGAGAGCGGGGGGTCGGTCGCCTCGCGGAGCGACCTCCGCGGCGCGCTCGCCCTCGAAGGGGGCACGGGCCCGACCGATTACCTGCGGGCGACGGCGGATCTCCGGTGGGCCCAGCCGCTCGGACCCACGGAGCTCGTGGCGCGGGCGCAGGGCGGCGTGGGGAGCGAGGGGCTCCCCGCCTACCGGAGCTTTGCCCTTGGCGGCCGCGGGACGCTGGTGGGGGAACCGTTCAGGGAATTCGGCGGACGGCGGGCCTTCCTCGGGCGGCTCGAGTGGCGATTCGAGGCCCCCGCGCCGGCGATTCCCCTCGGTTCCTTTGCCACGACGGGACGGACGATGGTGCTCGCGCCCTTCGCGGCGGTCGGCTGGACCGGGGAGCCGGTTTCCGGAGGAGTCGGCGGGCGGAGCGAGGGGGGTCGCCCGGTCCTGGGCGTCGCGGCGGAGTTCTTCATGCGGCTCATCCGCGTCGAGGCGGGGGTTGCGCTCCGCACCGGAGAGGTCGGGGTGACGGTGGATATCGGACGCGACTGGTGGGGGGCGCTGTAGGGCCCTGGGCGCGGTTCGTGCAGGGGATTGCGCGGATCAGGGGGCCGGGAGGGCCGACCCCCGGCATGGCGCGCCGTTGTCGAGTGCAAAAGCTTGCAGTTAACATTCCGGCTCGCCGCCCAACCCACGCTCCACCAATGACGTCGCCATGCAATTCACCGACGAATGGCTGGTACCGACCATCGAGCCGCTCCTCCCCGAGGGGACGCTGGCCGCCGTGCGGGCGGAGGCGGCGAACCGCCCGACCTCGCTGTGGGATGCGGTGGTCCAGCGGAAGCTCCTCGCGGATGACCAGGTCCTCTCGGCGCTGGCGGGGCGTTTTCGCTTCCCCGTGGTGCCCAATGTGCCGGCCGATCCGGCGGTCAAGGAGGTCGTGAGCGAGGCGGTCATCCGGCGCTTCAACGTCCTCCCCTTCCGGCTCACCGATTCCCACCTCGAAGTGGCCACGTCGAGTCCCTTCGACATCGACGCGGAAAAGGTGCTGGCGTTCACCAGCGGGCGCGAGGTTCGCCTCTTCCTCGCCTCCCCGAGCCGGATCCGGGAAGGCCTGGCCGAACTCTACCCGTCGGAGGACGCGGTGGCGCGGCTCCTCGGCGGGCTCGACCAGTCGGCCGAGGTTCAGCAGCTGGACGACGATTCGGACGATATCGGCGCCTCCGCCGAGGAGGCGAGTCACGCCCCGATCGTGCGGCTCGTGGACATGATGATCGCCGACGGCATCGCGAGCCGGGCGAGCGACATCCACGTGGAGCCGGTGGATGGCGGTGTGGCGGTGCGCTACCGCATCGACGGCGTGCTGCGCCAGGTGATGAAGATCCCGCGGAGCGCGGGCATTCCCCTCATCTCCCGCGTGAAGATCATGTCGGGGCTCGACATCGCCGACCGGCGGCGGCCGCAGGACGGCCGGGCGCGCGTGTCGGTGAACGGCAGTCCGATCGACCTCCGCATCTCCACGCTGCCGGCGGCCAGCGGCGAAAAGGTGGTCATCCGCGTGCTGAATACGCGGGCGACGCTCCTTTCGCTCGAAGCGCTTGGTCTCTTCGAGGACGAGCGCCAGCAGATCGTGCAGCTTCTCGACCACAAGGAGGGGATCCTCCTCGTGACCGGCCCCACCGGGTCCGGCAAGACGACGACGCTCTATTCGGCGCTTCGGCTGGTCCAGGGGGAGGGGATCAACATCGTCACGGTGGAGGACCCGGTCGAGTACAAGCTGGGCGAGAACATCGTGCAGGTGCAGGTGCAGGAGAAGGCTGGGCTCACCTTTGCCTCGGCGCTCCGCTCGATCCTCCGCCAGGACCCGGACGTCGTACTCGTCGGCGAGATCCGCGACCACGAGACGGCCCAGATCGCGGTGCAGGCGTCACTCACCGGTCACCTCGTGCTTTCCACCCTGCACACGAACGATGCGGCCAATGCGGTCACCCGTCTCGTGGACATGGGAATCGAGCCGTACAAGCTCGCGTCCGCGCTCCGGGGCGTCGTGGCGCAGCGGCTCATGCGCCGGCTCTGTACCTCGTGCCGCACCGTTTCCACCACGCCGCTCGGGCCGAAGCTTCGCCGGCACGTGCCCGAGGGGACGAAGCTCTACGCGCCCGTGGGCTGCCCCGAATGTGCGATGACGGGTTATCGCGGGCGCTTCAGCATCGTGGAGGTGCTCGCCATCACCCCCGAGATCGAGCGGCTGATCGGCTCCGGCGCGACGGCCGACCGGCTCGCCGAGGTGGCGCGGGCGGGCGGCATGCGCGCCCTCTGGGAGAGCGGCCTCCGGCACATCCTCTCAGGCGAGACCTCCGCGGAGGAGCTCCTCCGCGTCACCGACGTTCCGGCCGACCGCCGCTCGTCCCGCCCCCTGGCGGAGGCGGAGCCGCCCCGCGCCGCCGCGCCACCGGTGGCGGCCCCGAAGGCGCCGGCGTCGAACGGCTACGCCGCCCCCGACCTCATCGGGAGCTTCGACCTGATCGACGAGCTCGAGCCCGGCAACGGCGCCGGCGCCCCGACGCGCGGCAAGGTGCTGCTCGTCGAGGACGAGGAGCCGCTCCGCAAGGTGATGCGGGACCTCCTCGAGCGCGAGGGATATTCCGTGGCCGAAGCGGCGGATGGCGTGGCAGCGCTCGACCAGGTGGACCGGGTCGCGCCCGACGTCATCATGCTCGACCTGAACCTGCCGGGGCTGGACGGCTATCACGTGCTGCAGCAGCTTCGCTCCCGGCCGGCAACGAGCCGCATCCCGGTCATCGTGCTCACGGCCAAGGGGGACGAGGACAACGAAGTGCGCGTCTTCCAGCTCGGCGCCGACGACTTCCTCACCAAGCCGTTCCGCGCGCGCGCCCTCTCGGCGCGGCTGGACGCCGTGCTGAGCCGCACGAGGAGCTGATCGTTCCGGTCGTTCGCGTCTCCCTGGTCGATCTCTACGTGCTGCGGGGCGCGGGGTCCACGCTCCAGTGCCTCCTCCTCCGCCGCGCGGCGGGGACGCGGTGCACCGGTGCGTGGGAAGTGGTGCATGGCCATATCGAGGAGGGTGAGACGCCGGCCGCCGCCGCGCTCCGGGAGATGCGGGAGGAGACGGGCCTCGAGCCCCGCCGCTTCTTCAACGTGAGCCGGGTCGAGGCCTTCTATCAGCACCGGATCGACGAAGTGGCGCTCGTGCCGGTGTTCGCCGCGTTCGTGGACCCGGCGGCGCGACCGGTGCTGAGCCCAGAACACGATGCGCTCGAATGGCTGGCGCCCGACGCGGCGGGGAAGCGCCTCGCATGGCCGCGTGAGGCCCGCGCGCTCGAGGACATCGTCCGCATGCTCGCCGGCGGTGATGCCGGCCCCCTCGGCGACGTACTCGAGATTCACTGACGGCTGTGGGATTCCGGCCCCGCCGGACGTCCTCCGCTGAGAGCGCCGCCCCGGCGCCGCCCCGTCCCCCCTGACGCCGACGAGTTTCCGAGTGCCTTACGCCGCGCCCATCCTGTTTCTCTCCGCGCTCATCGCCATCCCGTCCGGTTTTCGCAGCGCTCCCTGCATCCGACCCACGCGGGCGGGAACCCAGGTCCAGGGCGAGGTCCAGATCTGCCCGGGGCGGTATCGGATCCCGGATCCACGCGGCCAGGGCGTGCTCGTGGCGGCCAGCAGCGGCACGCGCATCGATCTCACCGGCGTCACCCTGACCAGCGGCGACACGCTCCCCGAGCGATTCACCGGGCGCGGCGTGGTGGCCACCAATGTCGACTACGTGACGATCATCGGCGGGACGATCCGCGGCTACCAGTTCGGGGTGCGGATCGAGGGGGGGCGGGGGCACCGCGTGAGCGGGGTGGACGTCTCCGGCTCGCGCGCCCAGCGGCTGCGCTCGACGCCCGAGCGGTACGACGAGCGCGACTGGCTGGACATCTTCCACCCCGACACCTTCGAGCAGTACGGGAGCGGCATCTACCTGCGGGGCACCGACGGCGCGTCGGTCACGGAGATCGTCTCACGGGGAGCCCAGAACGGCATCGGACTCTTCGCCGCACGCGCGTCGTATATCGCTGACAACGACGTCTCGGGGAATTCCGGGTGGGGGATCCACCTCTGGCGCTCCGCGCAGAACATCATCGTGCGGAACCGCGCGCATCACAACGTGCGCTGCGAGAGCGAACGGTACCGGCGCGGCTGCGATTCCGCCGGGATCCTCCTCCGCGAGCAGAGCGATTCCAACACGATCGCCCACAACGATCTCTCCTGGTCGGGCGACGGCTTCTTCCTGAGCGGGCACCGCCCGCTGGTGAAGCCGTCGGTCGGGAACCTGGTGATCCGGAACGATGCCACCGGCGCCTGGCACAACGCCTTCGAGTCCACCTTCAGCTGGGGCAATACCTTCCTGGAGAACCGGGCCGACAGCTCCGACTACGGCTTCTGGCTCGGCTACTCGAGTGGAAACACGGTGCGCGGCAATACGGCGGTCGGCACCCGCTCGGCGGGAATCGCCATCGAGCATGGAAGCGACAACACGCTGGCGGGAAACGTGATCATCGGCGGCGGGACGGGGATCCGCCTCTTTGCCCCGACGGCCGGTGCGGAGCGCAGCCGCAACTACGCCGTGGACGACAACGTCCTGGCGCGGCTGGAGCGGGGCATCGTGCTCGAGGGCACGACGCGCGCCCGGCTCCGGGGGAATCTCTTCGACGGCGTCGGGGTGGGGCTCGTCGTGGACTCGGCCGGACGGGACGCGGCGGTGACCGGAAACATCTTCCTGCGGGCGGGCGCGGCGTTCATCCGCGGGGTGGAGCTCGATGCGGGCGCGAACTACTGGGGCACCGCCTCCGCCGCGGAGGCGAAGGCCAGGGTGTCACCGGGGGTCACGGTCGAGCCGTGGCGCCCGGCGACGGACGCGGGCTACTGAAGCTGCGCACCGTCAGGATCTCATCGGCGAGGGTCCGGAGCCGGCGCAGGTCGAACGGCCGGCTCACCCGCCGCCGCTCGTTCCGTCCGCCCACCACGATGATCCGCTCCTCGAGCCGGGCGTCGGCCTCTTCCAGCGCCCGCACCAGGGGCGCGCCGGACGGGACCGTGAGCGCCGCGTCCGCGATCACGAGATCGTAGTCATTGGCCGCGGCGAGGGTGAGCCCTTCGGCTCCCGTCCGCGCCACATCGATCTGGTAGCCGTCGGCCGCGAAGAGTGCGGTGAGCACCCGGTGGGTGGCCGGGTCGTCGTCCACCACCAGAAGCCGGACCCGCCGGACCGGCACCGGTGCCCGATCCTCGATGGCCGCCGGCAGCTCGATCACGAATTCGGCCCCTCCCGTCGGTCCCTCCTCATAGACCAGCGTCCCGTCATGGGCCTGCACCAGCCCGTAACTCAGCGAGAGGCCGAGTCCCGTCCCCTGGCCTGCCGGCTTCGTGGTGAAGAAGGGCGTGAAGAGATTCGGGAGGAACTCGGGGGCCACGCCGTTGCCGGTGTCGCGCACCGCGAGGATCACCCGCCGCTCCACGCGCGCCGTCTCCACGACGATTCTCCGGAGCCGCCCCGGCGGCAGGTCGGCGAGCGCGTGGACCGCGTTGGTGAGGAGGTTGAGGAGCACCTGCTGGAGCTCGTGACCGTCGCCCAGGACCATCACGGGATGGGGGTGGAGCCGCGTCACCAGCTCGATGTCCCGCAGCCGGATCTCGTACGCGACGAGCATGATCGTGCGGGTGACGATGTCGTTCAGGTCGAGGGGGACCTTCTCGGGCGTTCCCTTGCGGACGAAGGTGAGCAGGTTGCGCACGATGCGCCCGGCACGCTCGGCCTGCTCGTGGATCACCCGGAGGTGCTGGCGGGCGGGATCGCTCACCACCTCTTCCTCCAGCAGCAGCTCCGCGAGCCCGGCGATCGAGGTGAGGGGATTGTTGAGCTCGTGCGCGACGCCCGATACGAGCTGGCCGATCGCCGCCATCTTCTCGGTCTGGAAGAGCTGTGCCTCCATCGCCCGCTGCTCGGTGACGTCCTCGACCAGCGCCACCAGCGTCGCCGATTCCCCGCTCGCCACCTCCAGCGGCGCCATGGCGAGGCGCAGGAAGCGATCGGTTCCCTCGATCCGCAGCACGAGCGGCGGTGGTGCGGTCCCCTCGCGCACCGACTCGATCAGCTCCGACGCGCCCTCCGAATCGCCGAAGAGCGCGTCGCGGAAGTCACGCCCGAGCAGCTCCTCCTGGTCCACCTGCGCGATCCGCGCGAGGGACCGGTTGGCCCGCTGGATCTGGCCCGTGGGGCCGATGATGGCGATTCCCTCGCGCAGGGCGTCGAACGCCGTCTCCCACTCGCGGCGCCCCCGCTCCACGATGGCGAAGAGCCGGCTGTTGGCGAGGGCCACCGAGGCGTTGGTC
>DASTYH010000352.1:0-4542 GCA_035765075.1 Gemmatimonadales bacterium | reverse complement strand
CAATTGCACCCCCGGATTCGCCGCTCGTCAGGCTCTCCCCGCCTGGCCCGCTCCCATCGGCGTCCACTCACCCCCTGTGATTCCCCGCACGGCTCCGAGGCTGTATATCAGAGATGTTCCAGCAGCGTAAGTCATGTCATGGCAATGACTTATGTTGATAAGTCTGTGGATGATCTGTGGATCGGCTGTGGACAAACGTGCCGCAGTCGCCCAGGGCTCGAATCCATGCGGGAAATCGGTCCTCCCGTGTGATCCCTGACCGCAGGTCTTCCACACGAATGCCCACACGCGAACGGGGGAACTATGGGTCGTCGAGCGATCTGGAGCGGAGCGATCACCTTCGGGATGGTCAACATCCCGGTGAAGCTCTTCAGCGCGACCACTGCCAAGGACCTGTCCTTCAACCTCGTCCACGCGACCTGTGGGACGCGGGTCCAGCAGAAACGGTGGTGCCCGACCGATGAGGTGGAGGTGCCCTGGGAGGAGATCGTCCGGGGGTACGAGTACGCCAAGGGCCAGTTCGTCACCCTGAGCGACGAGGACTTCGAGCAGCTGCCGCTGCCGAGCCGGCACACGATCGATATCACCGCGTTCGTCGAGTCGGAGGAGATCGATCCGGTCTTCTACGAGAAGAGCTATTACCTCGAGCCCGACGCACGGAACGAGAAGGCCTACGCGCTCCTCCTCCGGGCCCTCGAGGAGCGGAACCTTACCGGGATCGCCACGATCACGATGCGGAAGAAGGAGCAGCTCTGCTCCCTCCGGAGCCACGGCGGGACGCTGATGCTGGAGACGCTCTTCTATCCCGACGAGGTGCAGCTCGAGCGCGAAGTGGATCTCGGCAAGGTGAAGATCGACAACCGCGAGCTCGAGATGGCGTTTGCCCTCATCGACCTCCTCAAGAAGCCGTTCGATCCGGGCGAGTATCGCGATCACTATCGCGAGGCGCTGGCGGAGCTGATCGACGCGAAGCTCGAAGGGAAGGAAGTGGTCACCTCGCCGCCCCCGCGGGACACGAAGGTGATCGATCTCGCCGACGCCCTCGCCCGGAGCGTGGCGGCGGCGCGAAAGACGGGCGGCGCGCGCCCCAAGCGGCGGCGGGAGGCCCCCGCGCGACGGACGCGGAAGAGCCCGACGCGGAAGGCCGGCTGAGCATGCCCTCCGCGCGGGGCACCGCGCGGGAGATCCGCGAGGTGCTCGACCAGCTCGCGAGACCCGCCGACGCCATGATCCTCTCGGTCGGCGGGCATACGCTCTCGCTCACGAACCTCGGCAAGGAGCTCTGGCCGGGGACGCGGGGGCGCGGGCTCACCAAGCGGGACCTGCTCCGCTACTACACCGCCATCTCGTCGCACCTGCTCGATCACGTCCGGGGCCGCCCGGTCTTCGTCACGCGCTACCCGCACGGCATCAGCGGGCAGAGCTTCTACCAGAAGGTCTGGGAGCGGCGGCCCCCCTTCGTGAAGACGGTCCGCATCTGGTCGAGCGACCGGGCCGCCGCCCGCGACTACCTCAGCGTCGAGAACCTCCCGACCCTGCTCTGGCTCGGCCAGCAGGCGGCGCTCGAGCTGCATGTCTGGTTCTCCCGCACCACCGGCGGTCCCGACGGGAAGCGGCTCGGCGCCAATTACGCCGAATCGGAAGCGACGCTCGCGCATTCCCGTCTCAATTACCCCGACTTCCTCGTCTTCGACCTCGATTCGTACGTGTACTCGGGGAAGGAGGTGAAGGGGGCGGAGCCGGAGCTGCACCGGCGCGGCTTCGACTCGGTGCGCGGCGTGGCGCACGAGGTCCGGCGCATCGCCGAAAGCGTCGGACTCACGGTGTTCGTGAAGACGTCGGGGCGCACCGGACTGCACCTGTACGCGCCGATCGTCCGGCGCTTCACCTTCGACGAGGCCCGGGCGATGGCCGAAACGATCGGCTGGTTCCTCTCCGCCCGCCGGCCGCGGGACGTGACCCTCGAATGGGCCGTCGAGAAGCGGACCGGCAAGGTCTTCTTCGACTACAACCAGAATGTCCGCGGCAAGTCGCTCGCCGCGGCATACTCTGCCCGGCGTCACGCCGCCGCGACCGTCTCGATGCCGATCACCTGGGAGGAGCTCGACACGGTGTATCCCACCGACTTCACCATCCTGACGGCGCCGGAGATCGTCGAGCGGCGGGGGGACCCCTGGGCGCACATCCTCGAGGCCAAGACCGACCTCGACGCCCTCCTCGAGGCCTCCGCGTCGATGCGGGCCGGATGAGGGCGATCGCATGACGCCCGGGTGGATGGAGCCGATGCTCGCCACCCTGGTCGATCCGCACGAACTGCCCGCGGGGTGGGTCTACGAGCCCAAGCTCGACGGCGTCCGCTGCCTGGCCTTCTGTGAGCCGGACTCGGTGCACCTCTTTTCCCGCAACCGGAAGGAGCTCGACGGCGCCTATCCGGAGATCGTCGCCGCGCTCGCCCGCGCCGTGAAGGGGAGCGCGGTCCTCGATGGCGAAGTGGTGGCGATCGACCCTCGCACCGGCGTCTCGAGCTTTTCGCTTCTGCAGCGCCGGATCGGCCTCCGGGACTCGGTCCGCGCCCGGCGCTCGGGCGTCGAGGTGGAGTACTGGGTCTTCGACTGCCTCCGGGCGGGAAAGGACGACCTGCGGAAGCTCCCCCTCACGAAGCGGCGGAAGCGGCTGGAGGCCGTGCTTCGCCCCGGCGGGCCGATCCGGCTCACGCCCCTGTTCGAGACGGGCTTCGAGGCACTCTTCCGGACGGCCTGCGAGCGGGGGAGCGAAGGGTTGATCGGCAAGCGCTCGGCGAGCCATTACACCGGCGGGCGCTCCCGCGACTGGGTCAAGCTCAAGTGCGTGAACCATCAGGAGTTCGTCATCGGCGGGTGGACCGATCCCGCCGGCTCGCGCGAGGCTTTCGGTGCGCTGCTGGTGGGATACTTCGACGCGGCGGGGAAGCTGCATTACGCCGGGAAGGTCGGAACCGGCTTCGACGCGGCCGCGCTCCGCCAGCTCGCCGCCCTCCTGGCCCGCCGGGCGCGGACCACCTCGCCATTCACCGGGCCGGACCCGCCGAAGGAGCGGGGGGCGCACTGGGTGACGCCGTCGCTGGTGGCGCAGATCGGCTTCTCCGAATGGACCCACGACGATCGCCTCCGCCATCCGCGGTTTCTTGGTCTCCGTGACGACAAGCCGGCGCGTGCCGTGCGACGCACCGGGTGATTCTGCTCACCGAGGATGCACGCTGCGACAGGTAGATTCGGGGTTGTGTCACACCACCGACCGAATTGGGAGAAGCGATCATGAGCCTCGACTCATTGCACGACCTTTACGTCGACGAACTGAAGGACCTCCACAGTGCCGAGCGGCAACTGCTTCGGGCGCTCCCCCGCATGGCCAAGGCCGCGGAATCGCCCGAGCTGCGGACGGCCTTCGAGAAGCATCTCAAGGAGACCGAGAAGCAGCTCGAGCGCCTCGACCGCATCTTCAGCGATCTCGGCAAGAAGGGCACCGGGAAGAAGTGCGTCGGAATGGAAGGGCTGGTGGAGGAAGGGAAGGAAATGATGGAGGAGGAGGCGGATCCCGCCGTCATGGACGCCGCGCTCATCGCCGCGGCCCAGCGGGTGGAGCACTACGAGATCGCGGGATATGGTTGCGTCCGGAACTACGCCGAGCTGCTCGGGTACTCGGAGGCCGCCCGACTCCTGCAGGCGTCGCTGGAGGAAGAGGAAGCCGCAGACCGGAAGCTGAGCGAGCTCGCGGAGAGCGGCATCAACAACGCGGCCATGGCAGTGGCAGGCGCCGAGGACTGACGCCGGTACGGCCGGGGGGCGAAACCCGCCTCCCGGTGGCTCCGTCGGGCAGATGACCCGCACCGACATCGGAGCCGTCCATGCTGACGCTGCTGCTGGGAGTACTCTCGGCCGCCCCCCAGGGGCTGGCCGCCCTGCCTGACGATGCCCTCCTTCTCGTTGCCAACAAGCAGGAGCACACCCTTTCCATAATCGACATCGAGTCCGGCCGGCTTCTCGCCACCCTGCCCACGGGGACCGGACCGCACGAAGTCGCCGTTACCGCCGATGGCCGCCGCGCGGTGGTAGCGAACTACGGCGACCGGACGCCGGGGAACAGCCTGACCGTCGTGGACCTCGAGTCTCGCTCGGTGCTTCGTACCATCGACCTCGGGGGGTACCGGCGGCCGCATGGCCTGGTCGTACTGCCGGGTGACTCACTCGTGGTCGTCACGGTCGAGGCGAGCCAGGCGGTCGTCCTCGTGAGCCTTGCGGGGGAGGTGCGGGCCGCCATCGCGACCGGCGCCCGCGGTTCGCATATGGTGGCGGTGACGGCGGACGGCCGGCGCGGCTATACCGCCAACGTCGGCTCCGGCTCGATCACAGAGGTGGACCTGGCGACGCTGAAGACGCTCCGCTCGCTTCCGGTTGCTCCCGGCACCGAAGGGGTTGCGGTGACCCCCGATGGCAGCGAGATCTGGGTGGGCAGCAACGGCGAGCACACCGTCACGGTCGTGGACGCCGATACCTGGCAGCCCGT
>DASTYH010000351.1:0-10350 GCA_035765075.1 Gemmatimonadales bacterium | reverse complement strand
GCGGCTCCGCGCCGAGCGCCGCGCGCGGCAGCGGCGCCCGCTCTTCCGCGGCTCGATCCTCCGGATGCGCTGGTCGGTCGGCGATCCCGACAAGCTCTTCGACCGCTGGATGCCCCGCCTCGGCTTCTTCTTCACGCCGGCCTTCTTTGCGCTGTCCGCGGCGCTTTTCCTGGTCTACCTCCTCGTGCTCATTCTCAAGTGGGGGGATTTCCAGGCCGGGATCGTCGCGCTCTATACGCCGTCGGAATTCACCTTCGGCAAGATCGTCCTCATCGTCCTCACGTCCACCGTGATCGTGGGGATCCACGAGGTCGGCCACGGCGTCACCTGCAAGCACTTCGGCGGGCACGTCCATGAGATGGGCGCCATGCTCATCTACTTCAACCCGGCATTCTACTGCAACGTCAACGACGCCTGGACCTTTCCCGACCGCAATGCCCGGCTCTGGGTCACCGCGGCCGGGTCGTGGATCCAGCTCGTGCTCGCGGGGATCGCCGCCATCGTCTGGTGGGCCGCCGTGCCGGGAACCTTCGTGTCCCATGTCGCCCTCACGGCCATCGTCATCGCGGGCGGCCTCACCGTCCTGGCCAACGCCAACCCGCTGATCCCGCTCGACGGGTACTACGCGCTGAGCGACTGGCTGGAGATCTCGAACCTGCGCCACCGCGGGCTCGCGTATGCGGGGTGGCTCGTGCGACGGAAGGTCCTGCGGCTCGACGTCCCCGAGCCCCCGGTGGCCGATGACGAGCGGCGGGTGCTCGCCATCTACGGGATCCTGGCCACGGTCTATATCGCCATGATCCTCACGATCGTCGCCCTCACGGTCTACGGCTGGATCAGCGCGGCGCTCGGGATTGCGGCCGGGCTCCTCTTCCTTGCCGCCGTGCTCATGATGCTCCGCGGCAAGATCGCCGAGGCGTGGCGGACGCTCCGGGCCGCCGCGCGGGAACATGGGGCAAAGCTCCGGGCCTCCCGCTGGGTGCAGCGGGGGCCGCTCGTGGCCGGGTTCCTCGTCCTCCTCCTCTTCGTCCTCCCCTGGCCGCTCACGGTGAGCGGGCCCTTCGTGGCGACGCCGATGCGCATGGTGGAGCTCGAGGCGCCCGAGGATGCCGTCGTGTCCCAGGTCCTGGTGCGGGAGGGGATGCGCGTCTCGCCCGGCACGCCGCTTCTCCGGCTCCGGAACCTCGACCTCGAACGCGAGGCCGCGATGGCCGAGCGCCTCGAGGACTCGCTCGCCTGGGAGACGCGCGCCGCCCGCGCCGGGAGCAGCGCCGCCGTCACCGCCGGGCTCGAGGCGGAGCATCGGGGCACCGAGGCGCTGGCCCACGGTCTCGGGGCACGCGCCGCCGGCCTCACGATCCGCGCCCTGGGGGCGGGAACGGTCCTCACCCCGCGCCCCGAAGAGCTGCTCGGTCGCCGCGTCGCGGCCGGCGCACCGCTTCTGGTGACGGCATCGGACTCGGCGCCCGAGGCGCGCGTTGCGCTCGCGGGCGCGGGCGCGTCGCTCGTGCAGCCGGGGCAGGACGTGCGCCTGGTGCTCAACAGCGGCGCCCTCGCGCGCGGTGTCGTCACGAGCGTCGCACCGGTCTCCGACAGCGGCACCACCGAGGCGCGCGTGCGGGTCCTCGACGATGGATGGCGGGCGGGAAGCCGTGGCCTCGCGCGCATCACCTTCCGCCGCTCGTCCATCGCGGGCGCCGCCTTCTGGCGGCTCCGCGCCGGCGTTCGCAGCGATCTTCTCTTCTGAGGGCCTGAATGGCGCGCGACCTGGTCGCTCTCATCAACACGACACTCGCCGGGCGCTACACGGCGGAGCAGGAAGTGGGGAAAGGTGCCACCGCCCGCATCTACCGCGCGCGCGACGCCGCGGGACGACTGGTGGCGCTCAAGGTGCTCCGGCCGGAGCTCCTGGTGAGCGTCGAAGCCGACCGCTTCGTCCGGGAGATCCAGCTCGCCTCGCAGCTCAGCCATCCGAACATCGCCCGCATCGTGGACTCGGGAAGCGTCGAGTGGGTCGTCTACTACGCGATGGAGCTGGTGGATGGACCGACACTTCGCGAGCGCCTCGACGCCGGCCCGGCATTCACCGATGACGAGGTGGCCCGCATCGCGGTGGCCCTGCTCGCCGCGCTGGAGCACGCGCACGGGCACGGCGTCGTCCACCGCGACGTCAAGCCGGAGAACGTGGTGCTCTCCCCCGCCGCTGGCGCGGTGCTGCTCGATTTCGGCATCGCCCGCGCAATGCAGGCATCGGGCGGAGCGAAGCTGACCGGCACCGGCATCGCCGTCGGGACCTGCCAGTACATGAGCCCCGAGCAGATCATGGCCACCGCGGAGCTCGATCCGCGTACCGACCTCTACTCGCTCGGCTGCCTCCTGTATGAGTGCCTCGCCGGCGCGCCCCCCTTCGTCCATCCGAGCGACTCGGTCGTCATGCAGCGCCAGGTTCTCGAGCCGCCGGTCGAGCTCGCCAGCCTCAGGCCCGGCGTCGACCCCGCCCTTGCCACGACCATCATGCGAGCGCTGGCCAAGCAGCCGGCGGCGCGCTGGGGCTCCGCGCGGGAGATGGCGGAGGGCCTGGGCGTCGCCTCGCGAGTCTGAGGCGGTCCAACCGCGGCCGCTCCCGCCCTAGACTCCATCCCTTCCGCCGACTACTATCCCCCTGCCAATTTGACCGCCCATTCCTGCAGCGGGATCGTAACTGCATGTCCAAGCGCGACTTTCTCGCCATCCCCGATTTCTCCCGCGACGAGCTCCACGCCCTGTTCGACCTCGCGCTCCGGATGAAGAGCGGGAGCTACCGGGAGAAGCCGCTGGCGGGGAAGACGCTCGGCATGATCTTCACCAAGAGCTCGACCCGTACCCGGGTCTCGTTCGAGGTGGGCGCCTTCCAGCTCGGCGGCCACGCGCTCTTTCTCTCCGCTCGCGATATCCAGCTCGGTCGGGGGGAGCCGATCCGCGACACGGCGCGGGTCCTCTCGCGCTATCTCGACGGCATCATGATCCGCACCTTCGATCACGCCGACGTCGAAGAGCTGGCGCGCTACGCCACGATCCCCGTCATCAACGGCCTGACCGATCTCCTCCACCCCTGCCAGATCCTCGCCGATCTCCTCACGGTCCGGGAGCATCTCGGCGGATGGGAAGGGAAGCGGATCGCCTGGATCGGGGACGGGAACAACATGGCCAACAGCTGGATCAACGCCGCAGGCTCGCTCGGATTCGAGCTCCGGCTGGCCTGCCCCGAGGGCTATGATCCCGACGCAGCGATCCTCGCGCGCAACCGGGAGAAGGCGGCGATCACCGTCACGCGCGATCCCAGGGAAGCGGCCGCAGGCGCGCACGTCGTCAACACCGACGTCTGGGCCTCGATGGGGCAGGAGGAGGAGCAGGCGATCCGGGAGAAGGCCTTTGCGGGATACATGGTGGACGACACCCTCATGGCCCGCGCGGACCGCGCGGCGATCTTCCTCCACTGCCTCCCCGCCCACCGTGGCGAGGAGGTCGCGGAAAGCGTAATAGAAGGAAAGCAGTCGCGCGTCTGGGACGAGGCCGAGAACCGGCTCCACGTCCAGAAGGCGCTGATGGCGACGCTGATGGGGCGGTAGACGGTAGGCGGTGGGCGGTGTACGGGTCCTCTCTCCGGACCTCTGCTGATCGCCCGAGTCATCCGCCCGTCTACTGCCTACCGTCTACTGTCTACCCTCTACTGTCTACGTCTACCACGGCCACTTTCATGACTGAGCTCAAGCACACGCCCCTCCACGCCACCCACAAGGCGCTCGGCGCGAAGATGGTTCCCTTTGCGGGATACGAGATGCCGGTGCAGTACCCCACCGGGATCACGGCGGAGCATCATGCCGTCCGGAAGGGATGCGGGATCTTCGACGTCTCGCACATGGGGGAGTTCGAGATCACGGGCCCCGACCGGAACGCCTTCGCCAATCGCTTCACCTGCAACGACGTCGGCGCGCTGGAGGCGGGGGGCGTGCAGTACTCCGCCATCCTCTCCCCCGAGGGCACGTTCGTGGACGACTGCACCGTCTACCGCTTCGAGGACAAGATCATGGTGGTGGTGAACGCCTCGAACCGGGAGAAGGCCTGGGAGCACATCGTCGATCAGAAGAAGGGGAAGAACGTCCGGCTCCGCGACATCTCGGACGATATCGGGCTCCTCGCCGTGCAGGGTCCCACCGCCGAGGCGCTGGCACAGCCACTGACCGAGACGATCCTCCGGGACGTCGGGTACTACAAGTTCACGAGCGGCCGGATCGCGGGAGTGGACTGCTTCATCTCACGGACCGGCTACACCGGTGAGGACGGCTTCGAGCTCTACTGCCGCGCCGCTGACACGCAACAGCTCTGGGACGCGCTCACCGCGGCGGGCGCCCAGCCGATCGGGCTCGGCGCGCGCGACTCGCTCCGGCTCGAAATGGGCTATGCGCTCTACGGCAACGACATCGACGATACGATCACGCCGCTCGAGGCCGGGCTCGGCTGGATCGTGAAGCTCGACAAGGGCGCCCCCTTCACGGGCGCCGAGGCGTTGCGTGCCCAGAAGGCGCGCGGGCTCACGCGGAAGATGGCGGGGTTCAAGCTCGCGGGCCGCGCCTTCCCGCGCCACGGCTATCCGGTCTTCTTCGAGGGCCGCCAGGTGGACATCGTCCGGAGCGGGACGGTGAGCCCCTCGCTCGGATACGGCATCGGGACGACCTATCTCCCTGCCGCCGCCGCCAAGGTCGGCACCGCCTTCGAAGTCGAGATCCGCGGGGAGCGGATTCCGGCGGAAGTGGTGTCGCGGCCGTTCTACACCGGGGGGTCGGTCAGAAAGCCGTGAAGGGGCGGATGGTCTGACATGCGCGTCGCCATCCTCACGATCTCGGACGCCGGCAGCCGCGGCGAGCGCGAGGACCGCTCCGGCCCCCTGATCGCCGAGTGGGCGGAGGCGCACGGGTGGAGCGTCGCGGAGCGCACCCTCGTCCCCGATGAGCGTGCGCTCATCGCCGGGACCCTCGCCGAGTGGGCCGACGACGATCGCGCCGACCTCATTGTGACCACCGGCGGCACCGGCCTCGCCGCGCGGGACGTGACCCCCGAGGCGACGCGCTCGGTCCTCGAGCGCGAGGCGCCCGGAATCCCCGAGGCGATCCGCGCCGCCGCCATCCCGCGCTTCCCGCGCGCGGCGCTCGCCCGTGGCACCGCCGGGACGCGCGCACGCACCCTCATCGTCAACCTTCCCGGGAGTCCCGGCGGCGTCCGCGACGGCCTCGAGGTCCTCGGCGGCCTCGTCGAGCACGCCGTCGCGCTGATCCGCGGAGCCCGGACGGACCACGGATAGCCGATGCCTTCCCGAGTACTCATCACGATGGACGATCTCGAGGTCGCGGTGCGGCTCAACGCCGCACTGGAGGCCGCGGGCTTCCGGACGTTCATGAACTCGTCCATGGACGACGCGGCCGGCGCGCTTCGCCGCGAGCGACCCGACCTCGTCATCCTCACCGGGGCCATCTACGACCAGCCGGCCCGCCATCTCGCCGCGCTCGCGCGCGACCAGGAGGTGTCCACGCTGGCCCTGCTCGAGCCGACCGACTCCGAGCGTCCCGACCGGACGGAGCGGATCGGGGTGACCGAAGTGATGACCAAGCCGGTCGCTCCCGACGACCTGGTGGCGACGGCGCAGCGCCTCCTCGAGCGCCGGGCGCTGCAGGACCGGACCGGGATCGTGGGGGAGAGCGAGGCAGTGCAGGAGCTGCTCGTCCGGATCGAGCAGATGGCCCCGGTGTCGAGCACCGTGTTGGTCCAGGGCGAATCGGGCACGGGGAAGGAGCTCGTGGCCAAGGCGATCCACGATCTCTCCCCGCGCCGCGGGAAGGCGTTCGTGACGGTGAACTGCGCGGCGCTGCCGGAGACCCTCCTCGAGAGCGAGCTCTTCGGCCACGAGAAGGGGGCGTTCACCGGCGCGGCGGAACGGCGGCTGGGGCGGTTCGAGCTGGCGGATGGCGGGACCATCTTCCTCGACGAGATCGGGGAAATCCCCCTGAGCGTGCAGGTGAAGCTCCTCCGGGTGCTCGAGAGCCGCAGCTTCTTCCGCGTTGGGGGCACTCAGCCGATCCGGGTGGACGTCCGGGTGCTCGCCGCCACCAACCGCCCGCTCAAGGAAGCGGTCCAGCTCGGCGAGTTCCGGGACGACCTCTTCTACCGGCTCAACGTCCTCAACATCTACCTCCCCCCGCTGCGCGAGCGCCGGGGCGACATCCCCCTCCTCGTCCGGCGCTTCATCCGGGAGTTCGCTAAAGCGCACGACCGGCAGTTCCGGGGGATCACGGCGGAGGCGATGCAGCTTCTGGTGAGTGCCCCGTGGCCGGGGAACGTGCGCCAGCTCCGGAACCTGGTGGAGAGCATGGTGGTGCTGGCGCCGGGCACGGAGATCCGGGCGGCGGACATCCCGGCGGACGTCTTCGAGGGGCCGACCCTGGTGCCAATGCGCCTGGTCGGGCAGCCAGGATCGGGGGGCCGGGAGGTCGGCACGCAGGAGTTGGAGTTCATACTCCGCACACTTGTTGACCTCCGCCTACAGGTCGAGGAGTTGCGGCGACGCCTCGACGAGGGGCCGCAGCGGGTCCAGGTGATCGAGCTCTCCGAGGGCCCGCTCGTGGGGGAAATCTCGCAGATTGCGGATTCCGAGCCCTCCGAAACGGTGGTTTACCGGTCTGGCATGACAATGGCAGATGTGGAAAGGGCCGTGATCGATGCCGCCCTGCGGGAACTCGGGGGTAACCGCAGGCGGGCAGCCGAGGTGCTGGACATCGGGGAACGGACGCTCTACCGGAAGATCAAAGCGTATCAACTGGAATGATTTAGGTCACTCCGAAGCATACGGCGTGTAACGCCTAAGTTATGCTCGGGGCTAGCTTTGCGACCGGTCGTCTATTGACATGTCTCAAACCCGGGCCCCATATTGTACGCGATCCACGCTGTCCCCCCAGGTGGCATTCCTTGAACTTCGTCATTGACGCGGAAGCCTGTGTCGCGTGCCTCGCATGCGTCCGAGTCTGTCCCACCGACGCCATCGCGGTCGCCGGGGAGGCTCCGCTCTTGCAAGTGGTGGATGAGCTCTGCATCCGGTGCGGGCAGTGCCACGCCGCCTGTCCGCACGATGCCGTCCGGGTCAATGGAGAAATAGGGAAGGCGCTGGCGGTCGCCGCCAGCGGCACGGGGATCCTGGTGCTGAGCCCCGAGGCCGCGGCGCATTTCTATCCCGCAACGCCGGAGCAGGTCATCAATGCCTGCTACGAGGCGGGGTTCCGGACGGTGACCCGGGGGGTGATCGGGGATGAGCTGGTGGCGGCGGAGTACCTGCGGCTGTGGGAAGAAGAGCCGTGGGGGACGCTGATCCGCTCGACCGATCCGGTGGTGGTGGACACGATCCGGGGAAACTACCCTGAGCTGATCCCCTACCTCGCCCCGGTGACGATTCCGCCGGTGGCCGAAGCGCGGTATCTCCGGGGGCGGTTCGGCCGAGGGCTGCAGATCGTGTATGCGGGGGTGTGTCCGCCGGATGGGGGCTCGGAGCTGGATGCGGCCATCACCTTCGGGGACCTGGAAGAGATCTTCCGCGCGCGGGGCGTCACCGTGCTCTCGCAGCCGGCGCTCTTCAACCGGGTCCCGGAGGAGCGGCGCCGGCACCTGAGTGCGGCGGGAGGAATGCCGCTGTCGATGCTGGAGGAGCTCCGGCACGCGAGCGGGCGGTTCCGGATCGTGCGGGGCCTGGGGTCCCTCCCGGCCATCGCCCGCGCGGTGGCGGTGGACCGCATTGACCTGGGGTTCGTCGACATCCTCTCCTACGAGGGGCTCCTCGACCACCCGCTCTCCGGTCCGAAGGAGGAGCTCTTCTGGCGCCGGGCGCTGCTCGCGAGTACCGAGCCGCCGCGGAGCGGGGCGCCGGTGGTGGAGCAGGGGGTGGTGGCGAGCGTCGGCGCCACCTTCGACATCCGGCCGCGGCGGGTCGAGGTGGATGCGGAGGCGGTGGCGGGGATCCTCAAGGCGATCGGGCTCGGGCCCAACGGACGGCCCTGGGATTGCGGGGCCTGCGGATTCGCCACCTGCCAGCGCTTCGCCGAGGTGGCGGCCACCGGGCGGGCAACGCTCCGGCAGTGCCTCCCCTACCAGGAGCGCCGGGCGGAAGAGGCGCAGCAGGCGGCGGCGGTGGACATCCTGACCGGCCTCTCGACCTACCGGGTCCTGCGGGACCGGCTGGCCTTCGAGGTGGAGCGGAGCCGGCGTAACGGCGAGAGCTTTGCGGTCCTCTTCCTCGACCTGGACCGCTTCAAGCAGGTGAACGACAGCTACGGGCACGAGGCGGGGAACGAGATTCTCCGCGGAGTGGCGGCGGAGATCCGGAGCGCGGTGCGCGCCTCCGACGTCGCGGCCCGCTACGGGGGCGACGAGTTCGTGGTGATCCTGACGCGCACCGATCTGGCCGGGGCGTCCCGTGTGGCGGAGGCGCTGCGCGCCGGGATCGAGGGGGTAGGGCGCCGACTCGGGTATCCCGCCGGCGTGGTGACCGTGAGCGTGGGGCTCGCCGAGTTCGACCCGAAGCAGCCGAACGACGGCGACCTGCTCGTGACGGCCGACCGTGCGCTCTACCGGGCCAAGGCTGCCGGGCGCAACCTGGTGGCGTGAGGCGACGGCAGGCGGCAGCAGGGATCGGCCAGCAATCGGCAGTCCATTGACCAGCGACCAGCGACCAGCGACCACAACCAGGACCCGACGATACCGTGACCGGACCGTTCTCCTCCCGCCAGCCCGCTCCGACGGCCCAGCCGCCGCGGGGCGCCGCGTCCGACCCGATTCCCGATCCATGGGGAGTGCGCCGGGCGGAGAATCTGCTCACGAGTCTCGAGGGTATCCTCTCGGCGCGCGTGGTGACGACGCCGCTGGGGGAGGTCAGCGAGATCCACATCCTGGCGCAGTCGGGGCTGCAGCCGAAGCAGCTCGTGCGCAACATCGAGTCGGCGCTCCTGGCGCAGCTCGGGCTCAAGGTCGATCACCGGAAGATCAGCATCGCGCAGACGGCGGAGGTGAAGCCGCTGGAGGCGCTCGAGCAGCAGGCGGTGCGGGAGCAGGTGCTCCGCCGCACGCTCCTCTTCGAGAACCTCTCGGTGGCGCCGAGCCGCCGACCGCACCGGATCATGATCTCCGTGACCCTCTCCTATCGGGGGGCCACCGAGACCGCGGAGGAGGAGAGCAGCGACACGCCGCGCAGCCGCGTCGAGGCCGCGGCCAAGGCGGCGGTGACGGTGCTCGACCGGCTCCTGGCGTCCTCCAGCGCGTCGGTGGCGCTCGAGGGAGCCAAGATCGTGGACGCCTTCGACCGCGAGTTCGCCTTCGTCGGCGTGCAGGGGCTCGGGGGGCGTGACTCGCTCCTCCTCACCGGCTCGGCACAGATCAAGGAGAGCGCGGAGCGCGCGGCGGTCTTCGCCGTGCTCGACGCCACCAATCGCTGGACCGAAGCGCGGCGCCCCGAGTAGGGAGCCCGCGGGCGGGATTCTGAGGCAGGGACGCGGTTCAACCTCGAGCGCGAAAGGAACCAAGGGAGGGGACCCCGGTCGACGCAGGCTGCACCACCCCAGCGGAGACTGAGCGGACAACTGAGAGCGGAGCGTCTGGTGGGCCATAGCGAGGCTTGCCACTTCCCGTAGTACTCGGAGAGTACCCGAAGGGAGGTGACGCTCATGTTGCTGATCGACGTTGTCTCGGCGATGATCAATTTCGTCGCTAGCATTTTCATGGCCGAAGGCCAGAACTGGGTCTAAGGCTATAGGCTGGGATCCCCTTTCCCTCTTCTTCTTATATGCGCCAATCCGCGAAGCTGGACCTGTACGTGCTCCTCGTGACTGCCCTCTCGGCGGTTGCGATGGGCCTTGCATGGCCCGCGCGCGCGGCACTTCCCGGTTGGTGGGAGTTGGGCAGCTTCATCGTTGTGGCCTTCCTGCTCGACCAAAGCAGCACCCGCCTGAAGGTCGAAGCATCCGGATCGACTTCGTTCGTAATTCACATGGCCGCCGGTATCCTATTTGGGGCGTTCTGGGGTGCCGTCGTTGCCGCCACATCGACGATGCTGGCGATGTTCGCGGCCAAGGTGTCCCTTCGAAAGATTGTATTTAATGCATCTCAGCGGGCGCTGTGTGTGCTTGTGGCCGTTGCAGCGTACACGGGACTTGGTGGAGGGATGCCGCCAGCCTACCTACAGGTAGTCGGTGGGGTTGATTCAGTCGCACTCCAACGTGATTTCCTACTGTTCTTCGTGTTCGCCGCCGTATACTTCGCGGTCAACTCACTTGCGGTTTC
>DASTYH010000350.1:0-3830 GCA_035765075.1 Gemmatimonadales bacterium | reverse complement strand
CGGATCGCTCAGCAGCACAAGAAGGGGAAGCTCACCGCCCGCGAGCGGCTCGACCTGCTGCTGGACGAGGGCAGCTTCGTCGAGCTGGACCGGTTCGTCACCCACCGCGCCACCGACTTCGGCCTCGACAAGCAGGTGGTCCCGGGCGACGGTGTCGTCACCGGCTACGGCCGGGTGGACGGGCGGCTGGTGTACGTCTTCTCCCAGGACTTCACCGTCTTCGGCGGCTCGCTCTCCGAGGCCCACGCGGAAAAAATCTGCAAGGTGATGGACCACGCGATGCGGAACGGCGCCCCGGTCGTCGGCCTCAACGATTCCGGCGGCGCCCGGATCCAGGAGGGTGTGGTCTCCCTCGGGGGATACGCCGACATCTTCCTGCGGAACACCCTCGCGTCCGGTGTGGTCCCCCAGATCTCCGCGATCCTGGGTCCCTGCGCCGGGGGAGCGGTCTACAGCCCCGCGATCACCGATTTCGTGTTCATGGTCCGCGGGGTCAGCTACATGTTCGTGACCGGACCCAACGTGGTGAAGACGGTGACTCACGAAGAAGTCACCTTCGACGAGCTGGGCGGCGCCGATGTCCACGGCGGCACCTCCGGCGTCGCGCACTTCGTGCACGACTCCGAGCCCGAGTGCATCCGGGCCATCCGCGAGCTGCTCGGCTTCCTGCCGCTCAACAACCTGGACGAGCCGCCGCTCCGTCCCACCGCCGATCCGGTCGACCGGCGCGACGAGGCGCTGCTCGACCTGGTCCCCGACAGCGCCGCCAAGCCGTACGACATGCATGGGGTGATCGGCAGGGTGGTAGACGAGGGAGTCTTCCTCGAGGTCCAGCGGGGCTACGCCGACAACATCGTCACCGGCTTCGCCCGCCTGGGCGGACGCCCGGTGGGAATCGTGGCCAACCAGCCGGCGGTGCTCGCCGGCGTGCTCGACATCAGCGCCTCGCTCAAGGCCGCCCGGTTCATCCGGTTCTGTGACTGCTTCAACCTGCCGGTCGTCACCTTTGTGGACGTGCCGGGGTTTCTTCCCGGAACGGCGCAGGAGCACGGCGGGATCATCAAGCACGGCGCCAAGCTGCTCTATGCCTACTGCGAGGCGACGGTGCCCAAGCTCACGGTGATCACCCGGAAGGCCTACGGCGGGGCGTACGACGTGATGAGCTCGAAGCACATCCGGGGCGACGTGAACCTCGCCTGGCCCACGGCGGAGATCGCGGTGATGGGGCCCAAGGGCGCGGTGGAGATCCTGTTCAAGGACGAGATCGCCCGGGCGGACGATCCGGCCGCCACTGCGGCGCGGCTGAGCGACGACTACACCGCCAAGTTCGCCCATCCCTACGCCGCGGCGGCGCGGGGTTACATCGACGATGTGATCGATCCGCGCGACACCCGCCCGCGGCTGATCGATGCCCTGCGGGCGATCCGGGGCAAGCGGGATCGGAACCCGGCCAAGAAACACGGCAACATCCCCCTCTGAGCGGGGACTGGCCCGGGGGGCCGGCCCGCCCTAGCCAAGGGCCCGATGCCGTATCATCTTAGGGTGCTCATGGATGCATCCCTCCGCCACGCCAGCGTGAGTCCGACCGGCCTGGGCCGGGGGCTTCGCCGCGCCTCCACCTCGGCCCTGCTCGCCGCCGCGGTACTGCCCGGCGTACTGCTGGGTCAGGCGGCCATCGACCCCAACGTGGCTCCCCGCGCGGCCGCGCTCGAGCGTGAGGGCGAGCGCCAGATGGCGATCGACCTCCTCGGCCGCTACCTCGCCACCGCGCCCGACGACGGCCGCGCCTGGCTCCAGCTCGGACGCTTTTATCTCTACGACGCGCGGGAGTGGCACCTGCACGGGCACGGCGGCGACCCCGACGGTCCGCTCTACCTGGATTTCGCCGCCACCGCGCTGGAGCAGGCGATCCGGCTCTCGGTGGATTCCGGGCTCGTCTTCCGCGGACTCGCCGAGGTGGAGCGCGCGCTGATCGTGGTCGAGGATTCCGGCTGGGAGAACGGCCGCTACGCCCGGGCGCGCGCCGGCACCCCGGCGGTCCCGCCCTACATGCTCGAGCTCGGGCTCAACCTGCTGGGCTCCTGTCCCTCGGGCGGCGTTCTCCTGACCGGCAGCGATCTCGAAGCGCTCTCGGTCTGGTACGGCAACGTCGAGCGCCCCACCCGCGACATCATCCCCATCCGCCCCGATCTCTACGCCACCGATTCCATCTACCGCCGCCGGATGGCCGATGCGATGGGTGTGGATCCCACCCTCCCGGTGCAGCGCGCGCTCGCCATGGTGGCGCCGCAGCGGCCGCTCTGCCTGAGCCCCGGCACCGACAGCGCCGCCGTTCCGGCGCTCGCCTGGGTGCCGTTCCGCCTCGTGCGCCTGAGCCAGCCTCCGGCACCGGGTGCGGATGGGCTCAGCGTGACCGAGCTGCTGAAGGCCACACGGCAGAGCGGCTCGCCCTGGGTGATGGAGGTGCGCGGGGTGTACGACCGCGCTGCACGGCACAATGTCCTCCTGTGCACCAGCCTCCTTCTCCTCTACGGAGACGCGCCCCCCGCGGCATGCCGTCCGTAGTGGTCCTGCCGTACCTCCCGATTCGACGATGAAGCGTGTGCTGGTGGCCAACCGGGGCGAGATCGCGCTCCGGATCGTGCGCGCCTGCCACGAGGAGGGACTCGAGGCGGTCGCGGTCTACTCCACTGCCGATCGCTCGAGCCCCCACGTGCGCGCCGCCGATCTCGCGGTGGCCATCGGCCCGCCCGCCCCGGCCGAGAGCTACCTCGCCATCGAGCGCCTGGTCCGGGCGGCGCTGGAGAGCGGAGCCGACGCGGTGCATCCCGGCTACGGCTTCCTCGCCGAGCGGGCGGCGTTCGCGGATGCCGTGGAGCAGGCCGGGCTCGCCTTCGTGGGCCCGCCGGCCTCCGCCATCCGCGCCATGGGGGACAAGACCGAGGCCCGCCGCCGAATGCGGGGGGCCGGAGTGCCGATCGTCCCCGGCGGGAGCGAGCCGGTGCTGGAGGTGGGACCGGCGCTGGGCCTCGCCCGGGAGATCGGCTATCCGGTGCTGGTGAAGGCGGCCGCGGGCGGCGGCGGGCGCGGGATGCGGATCGTGCGGGCGCCGGAGGAGATGGAAGGCGCGCTGGCCACCGCGGCGTCGGAGGCAGGGAAGGCGTTCGGCGATCCGAGCGTGTACCTGGAGAAGTACATCGTGCGGCCGCGCCACGTGGAAATCCAGGTCCTCGCCGATGACGAGCGCACCGTCCACCTCGGCGAGCGGGAGTGCTCGGTCCAGCGGCGCCATCAGAAGGTGGTGGAGGAAGCGCCCTCGCCGGCGGTGGACGAACAGCTCCGCGAGTGGATGGGCACCGCGGCCGTCGCCGCCGCGGAGGCGGTGGGATATCGCGGCGCGGGGACCTGCGAGTTCCTGCTGGCCGAGGACCGCTCGTTCTACTTCCTCGAGATGAACACCCGCATTCAGGTGGAGCACCCGGTTACCGAGCTGGTCTACGGCGTGGACCTGGTGCGGGAGCAGCTCCGCATCGCCGCGGGCGAGCCGATGCGGGTGCACCAGGGGTGGCTCCACCCGCGCGGGTGGGCGATCGAGTGCCGGATCACCAGCGAGGACCCGGCGAACGGCTTCCTCCCTTCCACCGGGCGCATCGCCTACCTCCGGGTGCCGGGAGGCCCCGGCGTGCGCTGGGACGCCGGGGTCGAGGTCGGCGACGAGGTCACCCTCTTCTACGACTCGCTGCTCGCCAAGCTGATCGTTTGGGCGCCCGACCGCGAGCGCGCCATCGTGCGGATGCGCCGGGCGCTCGACGAGCTGAGCATCGTGGGGG